>JACRLR010000025.1 GCA_016219645.1 Nitrospirota bacterium | reverse complement strand
GCAGGCATCAGGCGACGCGGTAAGATCGACCGTGGGGTGGAAGGCTACAGCGTCCTCCGATCACTCCGTGCCATCGGTCGGTCCGACATCGGGGTCCTTCTCCTGGATGGGGTGGAAGGAGTCACGGAACAAGACACCAAGATCGCTGGGGCCATTCTGAAGCAAGGACGCGCCTGCGTTCTCCTGATCAACAAATGGGACTTACGAGCCGGAGATACTCAGGCGCGACAAGAATATGAACTTGAACTCCGCCGACGGCTTTCCTTTCTGACCTGGGCTCCGATCCTGTATGGATCAGCTCTCAAGCCGGACTCCGTCCACCGTCTTTTCCCGCTCCTCAAGGACGTGCACGCTATGTTCACCAAGCGTGTCCCCACTGGCGCACTGAATACCTGGCTGCAGAAAATTCTCGACACCCATCCGTTGCCGGCTCGCAAGCACAAGCCGTCGGCTGTGACGAAGTCCGCCTATATCACGCAGGTGGCCACCAAACCACCGGTCTTTGCCTTGTTTGTCGGCCATCCGGAAGACCTCACGCCTTCGTATTTGAAATATTTGGAGAATCAACTGCGCGAAACCTACCAATTCACCGGCACCCCGCTCCGCCTCATGGTCAGGAAAAAGTAAGCATCCCCTTCGAAGACTGACCATGGCGACACAGCCTTGCACTATGCTTGCCAGTTTGGTCATCCCGATGTTGTACAAGCTTTGTTGTATGCAGGGGTGGATCTGAGCCAGAAGGATCAGGATGGTGAAACGCCTCTGACTATCGCAAAGCGAAAGAACCACCAAGAAATCGTACAGCTTCTTAAGAACGCGGGAGCAAACATCCGCTGAATTAAATGTCCCGCTAAGAGAGGAAACTTAACAAAGAGAGAACGGTGTCAGGAACCATTGCCTTGATGAAATAGGTGCACGCGTATGGGCCTCCGCTTCGCGTTTCTCTCGGCGGGTCTTAACTTAATGTCCACGAACCCCAGACGCGCTCATGAACAGAACTGTCATTACACTTCATTCTCGTCGTCGTACCATTTCTCGCGATAGATCGGGCAGAGGCCTTTCGAGCGGAGAAAGTTGGTCACGTCTTTGATCATGCCGCCGTTTCCGCAGAGATACACGGCGAGATTGTCCACCGTCTTGACACGCTCCTGCACCAGCGCGGTGACGCGGCCGGTCGGACCGGTCCATCCCGGATCCGGACGAGACAATGTGACAGTACTGCGAAACATGGGATGCCGGGCCGCCAGTTCGTGCAGCTCTTCCTGATAGTACAGATCCCGCTGGGCT
>JACRLR010000024.1 GCA_016219645.1 Nitrospirota bacterium | reverse complement strand
GTTGAATCGGGCAAACCCTCCCACGATGGCCCGATCGTCTCCAAACACACGGTCGCCGTGCAGCTCGAGAAAATCTCGCGTCAACTCATTGATATAGTCCAGCGTGCTTGGGCGTTGAGGGTGGCGGGCCAGCTGCGTTCGCTGCCAGGGGGTCAGGTTTTTGTAGAGCTCGTGCTCGACTTGCGCCAATTTGGTGCGCAGCTTCCGAATGTCGTTCTGTGAAGACGACTTGCCGCTGGTGGCCGCAGCAGATAGCTTCTCGATCTTCTCTTCGATCTCACGGATCGGCTTTTCAAATTCAAGGTAGTCGCGCATAGCCCCAATTCCGTAGAACCATCAGCCAACCGGCCCAACTCAGATCCCTAGGATAGCAAAGAGAGAGCCCCTTTGCCTAGCACTTCCTCAACCTCCGACACAAAATGATCACTGGGACACACGGTCAGGTTTGGGAGGGGATTGGTTTCAGCTTCCCAATTTGCATCGGTCCGAAACAACATGGAGATCGTGGTGCTGCCGGGATGTCGCAGGAAGACGTCACGCAATCGAGGCAATTGCTCAGGGAGCTCCGGACGATCCATGAGGCTGATGCGAATCCGCTTGATCGCCTGTGCCTGCACCTCAGCCAGCGGTTCGATCTTGCTGCCACGAATTTTGGTGCCTTTGTCGCCACGATCGATCGTACCCGTGATACGAACGATCCGTTCCGGTGCGATCAGCTCACCAGCGGTCCTGAACAAATCAGGAAACACGATCACTTCCATGGTCCCTTGTAGGTCTTCCACCGTGAGGTAGGCCATCCGATCGCCCTTCTTCGTCAGCATCGATTTGACCAAGGCGATAATGCCGCAGATCTTTACCTCGCTGCCGTCCCCACAGTCTTTCAATCCCGCGGTCGTCGTGGTCGACAAGGCACTCAACGTCGCTTCGTAGCGGGTGAGGGGATGGGCGGAAATATAGAACCCGGTCAGCTCTCGTTCGTACTTCAATCGTTGCACTTGATCCCATTCCGCGATCGAAGGCAGCGGGGAAGTCGGCAAGGCCGTGGTGGTGGTGTGGCCATTCAGCTCCTCACCGAAGATGCTGGTCTGTCCAAGATCGCGTTCACGTTGTACTGCAGCGCCCTCCTCCACGGCTTGATCGAGCACCGCC
>JACRLR010000023.1 GCA_016219645.1 Nitrospirota bacterium | reverse complement strand
TCCTCAAGGACCAACAACGGGTAAGTCGAAAGTCGTGCGGGGTGGTAACTGGCTGTATGTTCAGGAATTCCTGCGTTCTTCATTCCGTTTCAATGCTGATCCATCCGGTCGGCAGTTCGGCTACGGGTTTCGCTGCGCAAAGACTCCCTAACCCTTGCCGGCTTGATCTATGTCACATGATGAGCGGCGGAGAAGCGCACGTCTTCGCGCGACGGCGTTGCCCTGACGACGCATAGATTCCCACGCTTTGACAAACGTGGTCCTCAATTGACAAGGAGCGGGGCCTGTCCTGCTTTGTAGGACCTTGCGCTCACTCCCATCTTCACAGAACTCTCGCTCGATTAGATAGCTCGCTGCAAATCCCGTTATGACCGTGCCAGCATCGCTGCTGCAACGACTACGGCCAGTGCGATGAGCAATGAAAGACGTGGCAACCAGCGAGCAGATTTGAAGATGACCTGCTCTCCGGTGGTTCGCTGAGACTCTGCGATAGCGCTGACCCGACTGACCTGGGGACCGAAGACAAGGTCATGGAGTAGGGTCAGGAACAACAACAGGGCGACCAACGTCAGCTTCACAGTCACGATTCCCGGCCACGAAGCCGGTGCCATGACACTGAGGCCACGGTGTGAGAGTAACATCGGCCCGGTGATCAAGAGGATCGCCATCGCGACCCAGACGATGGGACGAAACCGAAGCGCCGCGGATCGAAACAGCGCCATGAATTCTGGCACCGCCTTTCGGCTTCTCACCAGTGGCGCCAAGACCAGCGAGAGAAACACCATTCCCCCGACCCAGGTTACGGCGGCAAGGAGATGTAAGACAACCAGTGTGGAATACATAGAGCGCTATCTTAATCGATCTGGGGTGGAAAAATCGTCCTGCCGCCGTCGTAAAGTCGGGCGCTGACTCTATACCCCGTACCGGCGGTTTGATTATTCTCGCTTCACCCTCGACCATTGACTCTTGGCTGATATTCTCTGTACAGGAAGCCATGCGACATGCTCGATCCGTCTTCGGCCTCCTGGTGATCACAGCGCTCCTGGGACTCTGGCCGAATTCCGCAACCGGAAAAGAAAAAGAGGAAACGCCCTATGGGCGCATTGCCATGCTCGCCCACGGTTCTTCTATGATTACCGTCACCGAAGGCTTGTTTTTT
>JACRLR010000022.1 GCA_016219645.1 Nitrospirota bacterium | reverse complement strand
CCCCATCAAGCCGACAGGCGGTCTGGTCATTCTGAAGGGGAATTTGGCGCCGGAAGGTTGTGTCGTGAAGGTTGCCGGCCATTCGATGACCAAGTTCCAGGGACGGGCGAAGGTCTATGAGCGGGAGGAGGATGCCTTCGTAGCAGTCAAGGCAGGACAGATCAAGCCTGGTGATGTCGTTGTTATTCGGTATGAAGGTCCATCCGGTGGGCCAGGCATGCGCGAGATGTTGGGCGTGACAGCCGCCATCGTGGGCGCCGGCCTTGGCGACTCTGTGGCTTTGCTCACTGACGGCCGTTTTTCCGGCGCAACCCATGGATTGATGGCAGGCCACGTCGCCCCTGAAGCCGCGAAGGGAGGGCCGATTGCGTCGCTCAAGAACGGCGACACGATTACCTTCGATATACCCAAACGCCGTTTGGATGTGGCCCTCTCGCAGAAAGAAATCGCCGCTCGGCTGAAGAAGGTCAAACCACCGGTACCGCGCTACACCTCAGGCGTGATGGGGAAATATGCCAGACACGTCTCCTCCGCCTCGGAAGGCGCCATCACAAGCTAGGCTTGGCCGAATCCATCCCCAGCTACCTCCAGAAGGCAGTCGGTGCCCTTCCTCGCACCATCATGCATGTAAGCGCTGAGGAAGGGCGTCTCGAGCTGTTACTGGAAATCCCGTCGTTGGAAGATCACACTTGCCAGAAGGAGTAGAAACGCCGCGTAGGTCAACCCATAGGCCAAGGTGAGAGCCATATCAGCCAGACCGAAGTCGAGATGGTGAATCACATGTCCTTTGAGGTTGAATCGCTCAAGGTTCGGAAGCGTATAATAAATGGCATTGACGACCACCTGGCTGACTTCGTCCAATTTCCTGGCAAACTCCTTGAGGTCACCGGATAAGTGCCCGATCACATATACGGCAAGGGTAAAAATAGCGCTCAACGTCGCGCTCGTAAACGTCGAGAAGAGAACAGCGACGGCGGTGATAACCATCAGCTCCAAAAAGATGAGGGCCAGTGATTTAAAAACCAAACTGGTGATCGGCACGTCCATGACGTACAGCACGATCAATAACCCCGCCACCATCACGACGGTATTTGCGAATAATGTCATGACCAACCCACAATATTTCCCCAGTAGAAACTCATATCGAGGAATGGGCTTCGATACGATCGTATAGATCGTCTTTCGATCGACTTCCTTGCTGACGAGCCCGATCCCGACGAAGATCGCGATGAGAACGCCAAACAGATTGATGCTGGCAAGTCCAAGATCCAAGATCAACCGATGGTAATCACCCAGCGTGATTCTGGAAAGAAGGATCGAACTCCCGATCATGAGCAAGGCAAAAAACAATAAATTGTACAGCAGCTTCTCGCGAAGGTTTTCGCGAAACGTGTTGGTGGCGATAGACAGAATTCTCATACGGCTTCCCTCAACTCCGGCTGTTTGGTCTTGACCTCCCGAATAAAGAGGTCCTCCAGCGACCCCTTCTGTGGAGTCAGCGACACCAGTGTCGCCCTGGCGCCTCGAATGATCTCGAGAACCGACCCCACGTGCTGGCGGCCTGGCAGCACCGCCAAGACCTGAGTGCCTTGGACAATGACGCGATCAGCCAGTTGACGCAGACGCGCCAACCCCTCAGGACCAAGCCCATCGACCACGATTTCCACCGAGTGCGCCACACCTTCATCAACCAGTTCGCTAACGCGTCCGCATGCCACTTGTCGTCCTTTGAGAATAATAGCAACCCGGTCACAGAGAACCTCGGCGTCATGCAGGATGTGGGAACTGAAGAAGATCGTCTTCCCAGATTCTTTCAATCGCAGGATCAAGTCCCTGATCTCTTTGCGCCCTACCGGATCCAGACCTGACATTGGCTCATCCAGCACCACTAATTCCGGATCGTTGATGAGCGCCTGGGCAATCCCCACCCGCTGCAACATCCCTTTG
>JACRLR010000021.1 GCA_016219645.1 Nitrospirota bacterium | reverse complement strand
GTATTCACCGGAGTTGACTTTGAAGCCCGTGTAATAGGTGAAGGCCGAATACAGGAGGCCAATCGAGTGAGGAAATGGAATGTCCCACAGCGGGGTCAGTGTATGTCCTTCCCCCAGCCACGCCGAGGTGGTCGCCCACTCCCCGACTCCGTCCATGCACAGGACACCTGCCCGTTCATACGGTGAGGGATAGAAGGCGGAGGCCGCGTGGGACTCGTGATGTTCACCGAAGAGAAACTCCGGCAATGCTGACTTTTCCAAGCCGTTCGAACAGGCCAGCACTTCCTTTCGCAGCAAGGTGCGTAGAAAGAGTTTCTCTTTCATCCACACCGGCATCGCGGCCAGGAACGATTGAATTCCATTGGGGGCGAACCCGACATAGGTTTCCAGCAATCGTTCAAATTTGATGAGCGGCTTGTCATAAAACACGACATATTTGAGATCCTTGATGCCAATCCCGGCCTGGCCCAGACAATACTCAACGGCTCGACGTGGAAACCCCGGGTCGTGCTTCTTTCTCGTAAATCTCTCTTCTTGGGCTGCGGCAACGATCTCGCCGTCCCGTACCAAGCACGCAGCGCTATCGTGATAAAAAGCTGAGATTCCCAAAATATTCATCAGAATTCCCTGGCGGTTTCAAGTTCCAAGTGCAACAGGTGAATACTGACACCGCAGCCCCGTGGTGTCTCATTGGTGCCGCGTTGCCACGGGCTGTCCCGATCGGCAACGAATACCCGGATTGCGAGCCGTTCTGCCAGGCACCCGTGTTCGGCCATCTCTTTCCCCCGATCGTAGATCAAGGTTTTGCGCAGCGGCGTGGGCGCATGCCGTTAGGATACACGCGTTTGAGACGCCCGGCAATCTGCTGGGACGAGCAACCCTCGGCCAGATACGTCCGCTTGCGCTTTTCTGTGCATCCCTCCTACAATACGCTTCCCTGCGAGGCCCTATGCCCTTCACGCTTCGTCCCTACCGTCGCTTCCCTGTGCACTGCGCCGTCACGAACAACACGGGATGTTCCTCAAGCTGCCACTGGCCTGCCTGAGCGCCAGGACACAATTTGGCATGTCGCGCTGAACGGGCTGTGTCTCTAGGAGGGTTTGGAGGCTGGTATTTGTCGGTGGGTGGAAAAGCTGGGCTGCACACTGAAGAATGATACAGGGGCGAAAGAGATGACAAGGCTACCTGACAATGCTATTCGACGCGAGCCGTCACCAAACGGCACGGTGGCCATCTCGATGGCCCTCTATGGCATGGCACTGTGTGGCGGTATGTTGCTCGTCGGTTTGTATCACTACAGGACCAAACCTTCATGGGGTCAGTTCCTTCTGAGCCCCAGTGTAATCCTGTGTATGGTCGCAGTGTTAGGGCTCCTCGTGGCAAGCGGCGTGCTCGTTCGATTTCTTTCTGGTTCGCAGGGCCGCAACAGGGATAGACGGTATGCCGTGATCATGAGTCTCCTGGTCATCGTTCTGGCCGGAGGTATCAGTGAAGCCGCTCTTCGCATCGCAGCTGTTGAGAGGCACAACGGGACATTTGTGGGTAAGTTTCGTCTGCTCCCCCGCCAGTGGCGAGAGTTTGCCGATCGGCAGCGAACGATGCTGGCATCGAGCAAGACTACAGGAGATGATACGTTAGGGTGGACAGCTGGAGCAAACAGGAAAAGCGAAGATGGTTTATCCGAGATCAGTGCCGAGGGACTGCGGAGTGCCACGCAGGGAGAAGTTCTGCGCAACGGGCTCGGTAACTGTCGGGTCGCGCTCGTGGGGGACTCCTTTACGTTTGGTGACGGCGTGCGGTTTGAAGACTCGTGGGGGTATCGGTTGGAGCAACTGCTCCCCAAAGGTTGTCGAGTACTGAATTTCGGTGTCGGAGGTTATGGCATCGACCAGATGTATCTTCGATACAAGAGAGATGTGCCTTCCTGGAAGTCCAATCTGGTAATTCTGTCGTTCATTGACCCCGATCTCCACCGAACCATGAGTGCCTATGGATTTCTCATTGTCGACCAAATACCGTTTCCGCTTATGAAGCCTCGATTCGTGCTTGATCAAAGAGGCATACCCAATATTGTGAACCAGCCTCTGCCGAAGGCGGAGGATATATTCATGCTTCCCTCTATTCACGATGTCCCGTTCATCGAATACGACGAGAAGTACAACCGCACAGACTGGGATAGACCACAATGGCGGGGTGTGTACCGTTCTTACTTCTTGCGGTTTCTGATCTCGATATATCGATTCTCTGAAAAGGATCGACCATTTGTGTCTGATGCGGATATGCGTGCACTCAATTCAAGTCTCCTGCATGCCTTCGTTGACGCAGTGCATAAGGACGGAGCAACTCCTTTGCTCGTATACCTGCCTAACAAACGGGATTTCAAAAAAAAGTCACCATGGATTCCGGAAGGACTCCAAATTCTCCAAAATGCACAACTAGAGCATGTGGATCTGACATCCTGCCTTAAGCGAGATTCAGAACCCAATCATTTCATTCCGATGGGTAAGGCAGGCGGAGGGCACTATACTCTCCAAGCAAATGCGGCCGTTGCCGCATGTTTGGGTCCGATTGTGCGGGATCGGTTAGGGCTGGCAAAGGCGGAATAACCCCAGCAGACGGCGCGGTCCAAGAGGGTTTGTCCTAAATAAACCTGGCTCGTTCTTTCGGAGTCGGCACACGGCACGTGTCCGACTTGCCCATCCACTGATAGCGATTCCGGGCGATAATACCGTAGACCATATCTCGAAGAGGCCGGGGAATGATGATGAAGGCATAGATCCAGGGCCACACCCCGGGAAGGCAGCGAAGAACTTTGAGGGCCGCCGTGGATTTCGTGAAGACCTTCCCGTTTTCCAGCAGTAAAAAGGTTTCATAATCCTGGGTCGAGAGGCCTAGCTGAGCGAGAATGTCTTGGGCGGGTTGGGATTGAAGAGTTCCGAATCTAAATAATCCTCGGGAATCCCGCTGGAGGACAAAATTGACAAACGCATTGCAAAAATTGCATACCCCGTCAAAAACAATCACCCGCTCGTAATGGCCCCATTCATGGGATTGTACCGGAGATCCCTGTTTCACATGTCCCTCTCGGTTGTCCGATCTTTCCTTGAGGTGTGCCGATATATGTACAGTATATGGCCGGCCTCATTATAGCACCTCGGAGGTAGGCATGATTGCATGGGTGAGGCTTTAGGAGCCTGTCCGACATTACCCTTTCTACTGCGGCGAACGATCTGCAGCCATCTGCGTCGTTCTCGACCCGAAAAAATCCTCAATGTATTCCAGCGAATACACCTCCGGTTTTTCCGGGTCTGCGGCCTGGCACCTGGCCGCACCTCATTCGGCTCGTCACGAAGGGCAATGTCGGACAGGCTCCTTGAGCCTACCCGGCCATAGAGAGACGGCGTCTGAACAATGGCCATGCACGGGTTTTGAGCCATTGATGAATGGGAACGAGGTCAAAGAAAATAAGATAGACAAATGGAATTAACAAAAAGTTGACGTCCATCAAGACAAAACTAGCAATATGGAATGTGGTGACTCCTAAAATAAACGCGAGCCGCAATTTGACGGATTTGATTAAGAGCAGCAGGGGAAATCCCAGCTCGAAAGCCAGGACGAGAATAGAGAAGATTTGAATGAGTTCCGGATGTTGGGCCAGCTCAAAACTGAGCCCGTTTTTGAGGAATTCTCCTTGATCGGTCACACCCCACCGGACTGATCGTAGGATTAAGACTTCCTGAATTTTGCCTTCGCCGGCGAACCAGACCCAGCCCGAGGTTCGTACTTTGGCAATCACACTCCAGAAATAAAACAACGCCACATACAGTTGCATGGTTTTTATGGGCCAGCTGGCCTCCCATTCCTGAACTCCAGCGGGAATATGACGCTGCCTGGCATCACGAGAATGGACTTCCCCACACTTGGAAAGTAAAAAGAGGAAAAGAATCTGCATGGGAATGATTTCCCGATGGTGAACGTCGCCCGCAAAGCTATCGCGTACTCCTTTCAGGTAAAAAACACAGAGAATGATCACGAGAATCGATGTCCGGGTGTTTTTCCCTAAAATCATCGATACGGTTGCACCCATCAAAATGGCATACATGCCAAACGAAAGGGCCGGTACATGATATTGAATCCCTAATAACTTGAAGTACCAAATGGGCGCAATAAAGTAATGCATGGCCCCTATGTGGTTAAGAGACAGGACGGTGGCAAATTGATAGGTGTGAAAAAACAGAAGCCCGCATCCAATGTACATCCGCAGCAGGCCAAGGCTTTCCCCTGAAAACCCTGTAAAGAAAAATTGATTCCAAGCCCGGCTGATGATGTTAGAACATGCCATGTTCCCACCTTGGCAGCCATTCGTCCCGCCATTCGATCAAAGCCCGCCGGTTATCAATTTGAACGTTCCCCACGTCCTGCCGCAATAAATCTTCCTTCCTGTACACACGGTTCTGCTGGTCGGCTTCTATTCGAATGATAAATTTAGGGTCGGATGGTTCATGCCCTAGGGTTTTGTTGAGAGTCCAAAACATTCCCCACTCCCTATCAACCGCAAATCGAGGCTTATCTTCAGCCAATCCGCGGATCCATCGGTTGATCATTCCCAGTTCAATATTTCCCTCTTTATGTTTCGAGGGGGCGGTTTCAACCATTGTTGAGTCGGGCAACAGATCATTGTACAAGCGTCGAAAATGCGGTTTGGTAATATTCAGATCTTTAGAGGATACGTACCCGGTTGATCCGTCCCGATAGGTGACTTTAAAGCCTTTTTTCTCTTTGTCTTTATCAAACACTTTGACTGAAATGGTTTCGCTGGGCTTGTACCCGCTATACATGGGGACCCAGGTTAATGGAAAATAATCGATGCGAAAGATGACTGCCACCCATACAACGGTCAAGTAGGCAACAAGAATCAGGGTAATGGTCCGCTTGCTCACTGCAACATTCCCTGTGATATGACGACCCGGGTAACCATAGGAGTATCCCTTTGATGTAGAGGTGTAAGTAGCAGGCGGATGATTATCTTAAAAAAGGCGGGAGATTTCTATAGCGATCAGCTCTTCACAGTGCTTTGAAAGCGGAATGCGCGGCTTTGATCGTGTATTCGATATCGCGGGATGAATGAGCGGTCGAGAGGAAGGCGGCTTCGAATTGAGAGGGGGCCAGATACACCCCCTGTTCCAGCATCGCATGAAAGAATTGCCCGTATCGCTTCGTGTCCGACAGTTTTGCTGTATTCCAATCAGACACCGGGCCTGACGTAAAGAAGGCGCCGAGGATCGAGCCGACTCTGGTTTGCGTGAGCGGCACCTTGGCGTTCTTCGCAGCGGCGCCGATCCCTTTGGCTAGGGCTGCAGATTTCTCTTCCAGCTTCTTGTAGACCCCGCGAGCTTTGAGCTGCTTGAGCGTGGCAATGCCGGCGGACACGGCTAGCGGATTTCCCGACAAGGTCCCAGCCTGATAGACCGGACCCAGCGGCGCGATCAGATCCATGATCTCTTTCCGTCCTCCATAGGCGCCGACCGGCAATCCACCGCCGATGATTTTCCCCAGCACGGTCAGATCAGGAGTAATCCCGTAGAGCGCTTGGGCGCCGCCATAGGCCACACGAAAGCCCGAGATGACCTCGTCGAAAATCAGGAGTATGTCGTGTTCTGTGGTCAGCCGGCGGAGTGACGCAAGGAACTCCGGCGTCGGCGGCACGACGCCCATGTTCGCCGCGATCGGCTCCAGAATCACGCAGGCCAACCGGTCCCGATGTTCCTTCACGATCTGTTGAACCGCCCGGATATCGTTGTATGGGACAGTCAACGTGTGTTTCGCAAAGTCAGCGGGAACTCCGAGCGAATCCGGAATCCCCAATGTAGCCAGGCCGGACCCGGCCTTCACCAGCAAATAATCGCTGTGGCCGTGATAGCACCCTTCAAACTTCAGGATACTGTCTCGCTTCGTAAAGCCACGCGCGACACGAATCGCGCTCATGACCGCTTCGGTGCCGGAACTCACGAGTCGGACCTTTTCCATTGATGGAAAGGCATCGCGGATCATGCGGGCAAGTATGACTTCCAGTTCGGTCGGCGCGCCGTAACTGGTTCCATTTGCGGCAGCCCTTTTGATCGCACTGATCACCGATGGAGCTGCATGACCCAAAATCATCGGACCCCATGACAATACGTAGTCGATGTAGCTGTTCCCGTCGACATCGTAGAGGCGAGCGCCTTTGGCCCGTTTGATAAACCGGGGTTCGCCTCCGACAGAGCGAAAGGCACGCACCGGACTATTCACACCCCCGGGAATGAGTTGTTGAGCTTCCGTGAAAAGCTTGCTGGAGCGAGTGGTTTTCATAATGGGGGCGCACAGTACCATGCAGCTGAGCCTCGGTCAAGAAAGGGGAAGCTCGACCGATGTCATGAGACGACCGGGGCCAAAAATTGTCTGAAAGAGAGCCCCTCCTCACCACTTTTTGCTCCAGGCTAGGTGCCTGCTGACAGGGACTCTTCGTAATCCATTGGAAAGGCGTTGATTCAGGTGACCAACTGATGCGGCTCAACTCTTGCCTAATTAGGCCTGTATCACGCGCCTAAAGAACGATTACGGGATCAACGATGAAGATTATCTGCTCGTGGTGCCGACAAGAGGGGAAGACCGAGCTGATGGGCGAAAAGGCTCCCCTCAAAGACAAGCGGGAAACGCATGGGATTTGCGTCGTTCATCGCCATGAAGTCGAGGCCCGCTGGCAGACATCGATTCACACGGCCTCTTACTCTGGAACCGCAAGCGAACTGTCTTCTAAACTCTTCCACTGGACAGACCTGTTGCACGTGACCGTAAAGATGCGCCACTAAGGCAGGCACTTCCACCTCAATCTTCCCGTACTGGCCGGTTCGATATCAACGTGACGGTCTGCGGTTGGGGGACCGTTGTTGCCTATTCGCTGCCCGAGTCGGTTCCGCGTTGATTTCTTTCATACCCCAGTGAGCCCGATTGGCTTTCTCCTGCTCCGATACGACGAATAGCGCGTGGAAGGGAGTGGCCCGTCGCGCACCCATTCCCGCCTGTCCGTTTCCCCAGGCCTCTCCCGCATCGCGCAAGATCTCAAGAAAGGTTTCGTACTCTTCTTCATCCTCGGGCAATACCCCTTCTGCATTTGTGACCAATAAAATGTAGCCCTTGGCTGGCAGCCACTCCAGATCAGCCAAACATTCCTCCAATGCGTCCCAGTTGTGGCCGAAGTAGTCGGGAAACTCCAATGCCCGGGCAAACTCCGCAAACAGATTTGCCGGCGTCTTACAGTGACGGCCCCTGATGACCTTCAGCGCGAACCCGGTCGGCGGGCGCACCAGCGATTCGGCACGCTTCCCGTCTGTGACAACAAGTAATGAGGTCCAGGGGGCTTTCGTCGATTGGAGATAGGTGGACAATGCCAGTGAATGTTTCGGAGTCATGGGACCTCATTCAATGGCATGAAGGTTCGGTAATGGTCACCGGTATAGTAGGCCCTGCCACTGTCTTGTTCGATGACGATCCGCTCCGCATCCCGTGCGCGGCCGCGTATTTTGGGATTCACATCGTACTCGCGATAGTGACCGCGCGGCAGCCGTCTTTCACGATTCTGGAATACCCTGCCGCCGATATATCCAGGGAGGGCCTTGCCCTCATGTCGTTGAATTGCCTCCAGCAGATCTTTGGCTTTTTGTAGCGGGTCCTTCGCGGCTCGATGTAATTGCCGATCGAGAGGCGGCGTGGCATCGTGAAGAGCAGGCCCTGCGGGCAGAACAGATGGGACAGAGGCAGACGATACGGTCGGTTCAGGCGATGAGGCGGCATTGGGGGAGCCTGTGGGGCCACCGACCAGCAACCCACCGAGGACGACGAGTATTGCATAAACCTTCCAAGTTCGATCCATAGTTTCGCGTTCGTATTACGAAGCGCGGAAGCACCGTACGAACCCTAGCACGTACGATCTCGGAGGATCAACGAGCGTGAGAGGAGCGGGTGCTCAAGGCCAGAGATTGAGGCCAGAAATTGTTGCTATCGCTCATCTGCCAGCGTAGCATCCACCGTATTCATGTTGCTGGGGATGTTCTCCAGGCCCGCATCTTCCGGCAACCGTGCGGGCAGGTAGATGCCTCTTACACAGGGACAAGCCAACGAGGTACAGATTGGAATCCGCCATAGACCGGCTCGAGTTTGTGACAGCCGAAGGGCTCCTGGCCTATGGAGAGATGCTGGCGCATCGCACCGCCGGTGAGGGAATTGCGTCCCCACCCATCCCCCCTTCCTCAGTCGATCGACCACAGCGAACCCGTGATGCCATGGAGAAGATCAGGGCGTTTGTGCGCGATGCGCAGGGCGGCTTTCCTGGGGCAGAGGAGTATCGGGCTACCCGTCGCGCGCTGATCGAAGAGGGTTGCCGGGGCGACGAACTGGTATTCTTTGCCGCCTGGAATGTTCTCCTCGCAGCAGGCGAGTTGGCTCCGCTCCTCCGCATGCCAATCAGATCAGTGCAGAAGCCGACACATCGCCGGCCGGTGGCGATCGTGCCGCGTGCGCAACTGACGCCGCAGTTGGTCGAGGATCGTATCGTGCTGGACTTGGGCGAGGATCGATTTTGGCTCTTGCCGCGCGATTTAACCGGTCGCACGCTTCTGTTCACGATGCGTCATGGTATCTCACGTATGGAGAGCAGCACCTATCGAGTCGGGCGACGCTTCGCGAACGTCCTGGATACTGAGCGAGGCGTCCCCAAAGCCGACGCGGTCGGTGCAGCCCTGGCCAGGATGCTGGGCGTGGTAGGGCAACAATTGGACTTCCTGCATATTCACAACTATCTCGATCCACGCACCTTCGTCCAGCTGGTGAGCCAGAGCCCCAATACGCGGCAATTGTATGAGCGGGTGACAGCGGCGCTGATGCAGGCGCAGGAACACCATGCTGAGGCGCTCCCACCCGCCTGCGATCCCGCCTTAGACTCCCAGGATTTCGGATGGGTCACAGGGCTGGAGAAGAAGGTGGAAGCCGAGGAGGCCGCGAAGGCATTCGGTGTGGATGTACCGACGGCCAAACGCCTGATCAAACATCCCCTCTACAGCTACCCGGGCGGACATTCCTTCTTCGATGTCTATGTGGATATCGTCGATGGCTTCCGCCGGTTGGGTCAGTCCCACCAGGGGAAGGCCGTGTGTCTGTACAGCCACAGCTCCACGCTGCGGGCGCTCATGATTTATCTCGATCCTCGTCCCTTTCGCGAAGCCTTCACCGAGTTTGGCGAATATAAGGAGGGACAGGATAACGTCGTCTTGCTGGCCTACGAACAGGGACTTTTATCCGGCTATTCCACCGCTGTGGGTCTGTCCGCGCGGGAACGGGCAGTGCGGGAGACCTGGGTGAAGGTCGAGCGAGAACGCAGAGACCGGATCACGCTCAAACCCCGACAGATCAAGCGGATCGTAGCATTGGTCTCGGGTGGCGATTTTGCCGGCGCCGGCGCCGCGTTGAAAGAGTTGCGAGTGACAGGAAACCGGTTTGGCCTGGAAGTCCACTTCGTCCGTCACGGGTTCTTAGGTCTGGCCAACAACTGGATCACAGCCGTGACCGAGCAGGATACCCGTGGGATGGGCAGCCATGCGAGCAGTCCAATCGGGAGCAGCCGCTTCGAAGATTTCAAGGACGAGCAGGTGCAACAGGCCACCATGCGGCATCTTCGGCCCTACATGGAAGACGGAGCCTTGGTGCTCATCGGTGGGGACGGGAGTCTTCGAGGCGCGCGGGCGCTCTACGAAGGATTTGGGGTTCAGGCCGTCGGGATTCCCGGCTCGATCGACAATAATATCGCGGGAACGACCTCCCTGGGTTTTCATTCGGCCGTGTCTCTGGCGAATCAATCCATCGAGTCGCTGAAAGCCACCAGTTCCGCCATGGGCAGTGTCTTTTTCGTCGAGATTATGGGGGCAGGGTCCGGCCATCTTGCCCTCGCCTGTGCATATCAGGCCAGAGCTGAAGGCCTGTTGGTCAACGAGCATCCCGATCCCGATTCATATATCGACGACTTCATCCTGGGCACGCTCAAACGCACCTTTGGCGTCCCGAACAAAAGCCATCTGTTTGTGGTGGCGGAACAGACGCCTCATCGCCATCACCCGGATGGCGGTGTGCGAGGCCTGGTCGAATATGTCGCCAGCACGCTCGCTACGTGGCCACAGTTTCAGGCACGCCCCGGTGAATATCGCCTCGCCCCTACGACCAAAGCCACAATCCTCGGTCACACGTTACGGGGAGCACCCCCGACCCCCGAGGACAAGACCATCGGACAAGATCTGGCCTATGAAGCGATTCGCCGTCTCGTCAAGGAACCGGAGCGGGTGGTCGGGTGCATGTTGGCCTATCGCGGGCCGGGTACTATCGAGGCGATTCCACTCCACGCTGTGGCACCGAAGCAGTTCGACTGGGATATCTTCGCCCGAATGCACGGAAGCGAGCTGCCCTAGAATCCATCTTTAACAGAATGCTGAAAAAGTCCGCTGGTCTGTCTCGTTCATCTGGTTCATTTGGTTGATTTGGTTCATCTGGTCTATCTGGTTGGTCTGGTTCAACCAAATAAACAAGATAAACCAAATAAACGAGGCGGCCTGCGTCTGAACGGTGGTTGCGTTGTGAGCTCGGTGGTCGTTTGTTAGAATGGCGTCCTCGTACATCCCACGAGAAGAGCGGGAAAAAGTGACAGTCTTGTCCATGCGTAAAGCCAAAATCGTGTGCACCATTGGCCCCGCCAGCGATTCACTCACCGTGCTGGATCAGTTGATTGAGAGCGGCATGGACGCGGCGCGACTCAACTTTTCTCATGGGACCCACGAATCACATGCGCGTGCGATCAAGGCCATTCGTGAAGTAGCGGATCGTCGGCATGTGGCGGTGGCGATCATCCAGGACCTGCAAGGACCGAGGATCCGTATCGGAGAAATCGATCAGGACGGGTTCGCCTTGATTGCCGGCCAGACGGTGAGACTCGTGACGACTTTGCTCCGGTCGGGCGGTCAACTCGGCGCACAATCTATTGCTCCAATCGGTATGCGCGGAATCCCGGTGACGTACCAATACCTGGTACGGGATGTCCAGCCAGGAGCCCGCATCCTGATTGACGATGGGTTAATCGAGCTGATTGCTGATCGGATTAGCGGCGGCGCCGTCGAATGCAGAGTCGTGACCGGAGGGCGACTCACTTCGCACAAGGGCATGAACCTGCCGGATACTCGCATCAGCGCCCCCACTCTCACTGACAAAGATCGGGACGATCTCCGGTTCGGCATCGCGCAGGGGGTGGATTATGTAGCTCTCTCGTTTGTCAGAGGCCCCGATGATGTGGTAGCCGCAAGGAAGTTAGTGGCCGACTGGGGGGGCGAGGTGCCGATTATTGCGAAGATCGAAAGACCGGAAGCGGTTGAGTGCTTGGACGCGATTCTTGATCAGGCAGACGGCGTGATGGTTGCGCGGGGCGATCTGGGAGTGGAGATGGGGCCGGAGGCGGTTCCGCTCCTACAGAAGCGCATTATTGCCGAAGCCAACCGCCGCCGCCGCCTCGTCATCACGGCCACTCAGATGTTGGAGTCCATGACGCAACACACGCGGCCGACAAGGGCCGAAGCGTCGGATGTGGCTAATGCCGTGCTCGATGGGACTGATGCCGTCATGTTGTCCGCAGAGACGGCGATCGGACAATACCCGGTTGAAACAGTCCGTGTCATGGACCGGATCGTTCGAGCCGTAGAAGAAGGGACACGATCATGGCATACCCGCGCGTCCGCCGTCCCGCAGGGAGACGGCTCATTCCCGGAGGCCATTTGCCATTCGGCATCTTCGGCAGCCTCAGCTATCGGGGCGAACATCATCGTCGCATTTAGCGAACGGGGTGCGACTGCGCGCTTGCTGTCAAAACAGCGACCCGACGCGTCAATTATTTCATTGACTCCGTTTGAAGCTGTACGGAAACGGATGGCGTTGTACTGGGGTGTCATGCCTCACACGATGCGGCAGATCGCTCAAACTGATGAGCGAATTGATGAAGCGGAACGGCGCCTGAAGACCGAGGGACTGGCGACAACGGGACAGCGGATCGTGATTCTATCAGGGACCAGGATTGGTCAACCCGGAGAGACCAATTTGATGAAGCTACACACAGTCGGCTGAAAAGATCACAAGATGACACCCAACGTTATGGGGCGGTTCGTATTTATTCTGAGCCAGTTGCTCGCTCTGGTGTTATCAACCGGAGATGGGCTCGCGCAGACCGGATCCCTCCAGCACTCGCCTGCGGAGGTGGTGAAACGTTATCTGGCACTCGATCATAAGGGGGCTCGGCTCGATGCCTTGTCGAGCATGGCGATTGAGTCCTATACGAGTTGGGATGGGGAGCCGGCCTGGGGACATATCGTCGTGACACGGAACTTTGTCGTGGCGGAGCACTATCGCCAATGGGAAGTGATCGATAGTTTGGAGGTTGTGATTCCGGTCACCTTTCACATTCTAGGTTCGGTGTACATGGAAACCGCCGGTTTTGTTCAGGGGGCTGAGACAGAGGAAATTCGGTTTCGCGTCAAGGCGATCAAGAATCGATGGAGGATTGTCGAACCGATGCTTCCCCCCCACGTCGGACAGAAACGGATGGTGAAGGTTGTGCGCGAAGCGTGGCTGAAAGAAACCGATCAAGTGAAACGAGACCGGCTTGGATCCTTACAGGACGAGTTACGAAAGGCACAGTAATGATGGGGAAGACCTCGGTCGAGCTCTTGATATTCGATCTGGACGGCACACTTATTGAATCGAAATGGGACATTGCCGCGTCAGTCAACCTGACATTGGCCGAACTGGGTCTGCCGCAGCGCCCTATCGAGGAAATCTTCGGCTTTGTGGGGGATGGGATCAAACAACTGTTGCGCCTATCGGTCGGCGAGGGTGGTCGAAACAGCTTCGACGATGCGTTGCGAGTGTTCAGAGGCCAGTATTTGGCGCACTGCCTCGATCGCACCACGTTCTACCCCGGAATTGGAGAGATACTGACGCATTTCGCAGGCAAACGGAAGGCTGTTGCCACCAACAAGTCGATCGAGTATACGAACGTGATTCTCCAAGGGCTGGGGGCGCATCATTTTCAGTATGTCGTCGGAGGCGATCACGGGTTCGGATTGAAACCGGAGCCGGGCATGCTGTTGCATGTGATGGAGCAATTGAATGTGGCGAAAGAACAGACCGTGCTCATCGGGGATAGTACCAACGACATCAACGGCGGGCATAACGCCGGGATTCGAGTCTGTGCAGTCGGATACGGCATGGGCAATCGTGCCAAAATGGAGGCCTGTCGCCCAGACTGGTTTATCGAACGACCGGAGGAATTAATGGAGCTCTTTATATGAAAAGCAGGTTGAGGCTAAGGTTGAGGTTGAGTAAGGACACCATAAAAATCGGTCGCGGCCTTCTAACTTTCTGCGTACTCTTTGGCCTGAACCTCAGCCTCAACCTCGACCTGTCGTTTGCGGCATCGTTCGGGCTGGCGGATCGTGTGCTGGAGAAAAAACTGACGAACGGGTTGACGATCCTCATGGTCGAACGCCATCAGACACCGGTTGTCTCACTCAACATGACCTTCGCGGTGGGGGGGGTCAACGAACAGGTGGGGCAAACAGGCCTGGCACATCTCTACGAACATATGGCATTCAAGGGCACAAGAACGGTCGGGACGAAGGACTACGAGAAAGAACGTCCGATTCTCGATGAGTGGTATCAAGTGGGAACCGAGCTGGAGCGGCGGCAACGAGAGCTCGCACGGAGAAGCCAGGAAAAACCGGCGAGCCAAGAGGATCAGGCAGCCATTGAGAAGCTGCAGAAACGATTTACGGAGCTCCAAGAACAGGCGGGGCAGTACGTGGCAGGTAATGAGATGGCTTTACTCTATCAACGCCACGGGGGAGTCGGACTCAATGCCGCGACCGGCAAGGACCTGACCCGCTATATGATCAACCTCCCGGCCAATCGACTGCCGCTATGGGCTGCGCTCGAAGCCGACCGCATGGCGCATCCGGTGTTGCGCGAATTTTACAAAGAACGAGGGGTGGTCATGGAGGAGCGTCGTTTGCGGAATGACGACAGCGCCAACGGGCTGCTGTTTGAAACCTTCTCTTCCGCTGCCTTTCGCGCACATCCCTATGGCATTCCGACGATCGGCTGGGAATCCGACATCCTGTCGCTCACACCGGCCGACACCGAAGCCTTCTTCAAAGCCTACTACGGTCCCGGCAATGCGACAATTGCGATCGTGGGCGATATCAATCCGAAAGAGGTCATGATCTTGATCGAGCAGACGTTCGGCAAGATACCGGCCGCACTTCCACAGCCTCCGCTCGTCACCGTTGAACCGCCGCAACGGGGGGAACGGCGAGTGGAAGTAGAGTTCGATGCAGAGCCGTCGGTGGTCATCGGGTTTCACAAACCGGCACTGGGCCATCCCGACGACTATGTATTCGACGTCATCGACGCAGTGTTAAGCGACGGGCTCACGTCCCGGCTCTACACAAATCTGATCCGCGAGAAACGGATCGCCGCCTCGGTGAATTCGGATTCGAATTATCCCGGTGTCCGTTCTCCGAATCTGTTCATACTCAGCGCGACGCCGCTCGCACCCCATACGACGGCAGAAATCGAAGCGGCCATCTATGCCGAGATCGAACGACTCAAGACGGAACCGGTCTCCGCCAAGGAGCTTGAGAAAGTCCTGAATAACCTCGATGCCGATTTGGTGCGGGCGCTTCGATCCAACGGAGGTCTTGCTTCTCAATTGGCACTCTATCAGACGGTGGCAGGAGACTGGCGTTATGCATTAAAGGCCCGGGACAAAATTGCGGCTGTGACGCCTGCGGATATTCAGCGAGTGGCAGCGGAGTATTTCATAAAGTCGAACCGGACAGTGGCCACATTGGTGAAAAAGGCCGGTGGGAAGCACGTTGCAACTGTGCCACAGCAGGAGGTGGCGCAATGAGGGGCGTGAAACGTGTAAGGGGTAAGGAGTTAGGGGTAAGGCGTAGTGCAATGGCCGTCGGTTTGTTGGTCATCTCGATTCTGCTCCCGGCGCTCAGCGCTTGTGCGGCTGAGATGGCGCTGGGCGATCCGCGGCAGATGACATTTCCACCGGTTGAGTTCACCCCGCCAGAACCGGATCGCGTGGTACTCGAGAACGGGATGACCGTATATTTTCTTGAGGACCATGAGCTGCCCTTGGTCAGCATCACTGCGACCATGCGAACAGGCAGCTGGCTCGATCCGGCAGGGAAGATCGGCTTGGCTTCCTTGACCGGCTCCGTCATGCGAACCGGGGGGGGCGGCGGTTTATCATCCAAGCAAGTGGACGAAGAGCTCGAACAGTTTGCCGGGGACGTGAACATCTCGATTGGACGGCAATCCGGTACTGCGTCACTCGATGTGCTCAGCAAGGATCTGAAGCGGGGCCTTCAGATTTTTGCAGGTCTCATCCAGACACCCGCCTTTGAGCCGGCGAGGGTCGACCTGGCCAAGCTTCAGGCTATCGAAGGAATTCGCCGCAGGCAAGACAACCCCGGCTCTATTGTCGGCCGCGAGTTCATGAAGCTTCTGTACGGAGCAGACCACCCGACGGCGCGTGAAAGCGACATTACGTCCATCACCCGCATCACCAGAGACGATCTGGTGGCCTTTCACCGGAAGACCATTCATCCAAACGGCCTGATGTTGGGAGTGACTGGTGATTTCGACAAGTCCGCTATGCTGATCCTTCTGCAAGACGTGTTCGGCGGTTGGAAGAGAGGCGAGGTGCCGGTTCTGACAATTGCCGACGTCCCCCAGGTCAAGACAGCAAAGCCCGTTGTACGGTTCGTGAGCAAGGATACATCTCAAACGCATCTCCGCATCGGCCATCTGTCGATCAAAGAGAACGATCCGGACTATGTCGCCTTGGCAATCGCGAACGACATTCTTGGTGGCAGCTCCTTCCGCAGCCGCCTCTTTAACGACGTGCGGACCAGGCAGGGTCTGGCTTACTCGGTCGGCAGCCGTTTGAACACCGGCATGCACGATCAAGGCGTTTGGCTGATGCGTGCAGAGACGAAGCTGCCCTCGACGCAGGAGGTCATTACCCGGTTTGTCGCGAACATAGAACGGATGAGGGCCGAGCTGGTGACAGACACCGAACTGGCAGAAGCGAAAGAGGCGTATGTCAATTCATTTGTGTTCTCGTTTGCCAGTTCGTCCGCGATCGTGGGGCGGTTGATGACACTGGAATATGACGGGCTTCCCAAGGATTTCCTCCAGCAATTGCGTGCTCGCGTGATCGCATTGACGAAAGAGGACATCCTGGCGGCGGCGAAGAAGCATTTTCACCCTGAGCGGCTGACCATTTTGGCAGTCGGCTCCGGCGAAGCCCTGCCGAAGCTGCTGTCGGGATTCGGGGAGGTGAAAGAAATAAAGTTGGCTCCGGAGAGCTGAGGAGAGAGCGGGTCCTGTCGCCGACCAGCCCGACCGTCCTCGCACCCCGCCCGGTGTAGGGACCCCGCTGCGGGCGGTCGGGCTCCCAGATCGGCGCCACCCGCTCGAGGGAAGGAAAGCCTCCGGAGCTTTGGGTGAGGGAGTAGAAAGGAGACTACAATGGTGACCGCTGTGATGCTGCTCAACTGGACCGATCACGGAATCAAGAACGTGAAGGAGTCGCCGAAGCGGCTGGATGGGGTGAAGAAGCTCGCAAAGGTCATGGGTGGCGAGGTCAAATCGGTTTATATGACGCTGGGGGTGTACGATCTGGTGCTCATTGTGGATATGCCCAACAACGACAAGCTAGCGAGTTTCGGTCTCAAGCTGGGATCGCTGGGTAATGTACGTTCCACGACGTTAAAAGCATTTCCTGAGGACGATTACCGACGTATCATTAGCGGCCTAAGCTAAGAATGGGTAGATGTGGAACAAAATCGATAGCGGTCAGCCTTCAGGTTTCCGCAAAGACCGAATCCGGACCTGAGAGCTGACTGCTGACAGCTGAAGGCTTTTCACATGCCGCTTGAAGACGACTTTTCCGATATCCTCAAGAAGGCGCGGACCGGGCAAGGGCTTTCGGTCGGTGACATCACTCGTGCGACGGGCTTATCCACCAAAGCCATTACAACCCTGGAACGAGGAGACCAGCCACACGATCGTGCTGAGGTACAGATACTGGCGAAGGCATTGGGTCTGCGATCTGCACCGCTTGAACAGATTGTGATCGACAAATGGGAACCGATCCCGCAACGCATGCCGGTCTGGATCGAGACGGTCCATGGCTCCATCAACGGCTATGGAGTGCAGGGGTACATTCTCCACGACGGGGGAGAAGCCTTGTTAATCGACACGGCCTACAATGCGCCCGCCATGATTGCTTGGCTCGAATCCCATTGCGTCCGGCTGACCGGAATCTGCCTCACCCATGGGCATGCGGACCACGCCGAAGGGATTCAAGAACTCCTGGCACGATGGCAAGTTCCCGTTTATCTGGGCGCTGACGATGTCAGTCTCCTGCATTGGAAGCCTTCGAAGGATCGTCTTACTGCCCCGAACGATGACCGCACCATCCCAGTCGGGCGTCTGAGCGTCCGTTGTCTCACTACTCCAGGCCATACACCTGGCGGTATCTGCTATCGGATTGATGCCGGGTCCCAGCCTGTCTGCTTCGTGGGTGACACCGTATTTGCCGGATCGATTGGGCGGTCCAATCCCCACACCCTCTACAGAACCCACCTGGACTCCGTGCGGCAGCGCGTGTTGAAATTACCTGACGATTGCATCCTGTTGCCGGGTCACGGACCGGCCACGACGGTTCGGGAAGAACTCGACCACAACCCCTTTACGCAGGATTATTGAAGACGGCGTTATGAATCTCGACGAGCGGAACGACGACCGGCCGATCCGCAGCGGAGAACTGCCGATTGTGGCAGACCCGCCTGCGGCCCCCTCAGATCGCCCTGTGGACGACGAATTCGAGGAGACCCCCTTCTCGAAATGGACCCTGCCCATCAGCCTCTTTATCGCGACGATCTTTACCACACTATGGGCCGGGGCCTATCAAGTCTACAACGGGCCGATCCGTGGGCCGGTAAATCTTCTGCTCGAAGAACCCACAATACTCTGGCGCGGCATTCCCTTTGCCGCCACGCTGCTGGCGATTCTGGTCACCCATGAGTGCGGGCACTATGTGCTTTCACGTATTCACAGGGTGCCGGCGTCGCTGCCGCTGTTCATTCCTGGTCCCCCCTACTTCATCGGCACCTTCGGGGCGATCATCCGCCTGCACGGGCCGATCATGAACCGGCGCGCACTGTTCGATGTCGGCGTTTCCGGTCCGTTGGCTGGTTTCATCGCCGCAGTGATGGCATTGGTTGTCGGCCTGAACCTATCAACGGTTGTCGAACACCCGTCTACTCATGGAATGCAGTTGGGCGAACCGTTGCTCTTGCAATTCATCGCGTGGTTGATTATGGGATCCATTCCTCCGCAGGCCGATATCATCTTGCATCCTATCGGATTCGCCGCATGGTTTGGCCTGTTTGTCACGTCACTGAATCTCCTTCCCATCGGCCAACTCGACGGAGGGCATGTCGCCTATGCCCTGTGGGGTAGACACCAACGCACGATGGCCTTTGTCATGGTTCCGATCCTCATCGTGCTGGGATACGTCGGATGGCCCGGTTGGTGGCTCTGGGCCTTCATGGCAGGCTTGTGGGGTTTTGGACATCCGCCGGTACACGATCTCCACGTGCCGCTGGGCCGAGGACGCATCGCTGTCGGATGGATCGCACTCGCGGTGTTTATCCTTACGTTTGCTCCTGTTCCGTTCTCCTTCCACTAGCAAGCTGCTGAAACAACCCGCCAACTTCGTTCTCGCATCGTTCAGACCCTCAACGTACCCCTGAGGGTACGCCTCGGGCCTTCACTCGCTGCGGCCTCGCTGGACGGGCTGTTTGAGCAGCTTGCACTTGGATTCCGTACAGTGTCTGGTTCAATCCGGAGATTTTCTTGTCCGATCGTGCGCTCGGCCCTACCATGTGGCTATGGACTCCACGGCGACCTCGACCCAATCCTGTCCCAAGTGTCAGACTGACCAGCCTGACGGAGCGACCGAGTGTGTGAAATGCGGGATTATCTTTGCAAAATATCGGCCGCTGGTCTCGCTGCAGCGCCAGCAGGAATCACCGAATAGCTCGCGCTGGGTGTCTCTTGCCAAGGAATGGCTCGTCGACTCAGATACGTCGACCGACTCGTTGACGTTTGCCGGCCGGGTCGCAGTGTTTCTGTTGTTGGTCTGGTGGGGCCGAGGGTTCATTTTTACGCCGCTCGAAACCAACTACACAGGGGAGTCGTTTTTCCATCTGATCAATCTACCGTTCCATGAAGCCGGCCATCTTCTCTTTATCCCGTTGGGGCGCTTCATGACGATTCTGGGCGGAAGTCTCGGCCAGATCCTGATGCCGCTCGTCTGCCTGGCCACCTTTCTCATCAAGACGCGCGATCCCTTCGGCGCCTCAGTGGCCCTCTGGTGGACGGCCGAGAGTTTCATGGATATTGCTCCCTATATCAACGATGCGCGGGCGATGGATCTCATGCTGCTTGGCGGGGTCACTGGAAAGGAAACGGACGGGCATGACTGGAACAATATCCTGACCATGTTGGATGGGCTTGAGTACGACCATCGCTTGGCTCACCTCACCTATAACCTCGGCATTCTCCTCATGCTGGCCTCGTTCGCTTGGGGTGGGCTGCTACTCGTGAAACAGTACCGACGGCTCTCGCCGTAACCCTGCTTCCCCAACCGTAGATTATCTCTGACGATACACGTTCAGCGGATCCGGCAGGAATTCATGCCGGTGGCAGGTTCACATGGGCTTTTGCCAGGTCCTCAAGCGCGAGGATCAGCGCGTTGGTACCGCTGCGGCCATGCCCCAGGCCCACGACTCTCTGGTAGAGCTGGCGCGCCAGTGTGAGACCGGGCAGCACGACGCCCATACGTTTCGACTCCTCCAGCGCGATGCCCATATCCTTGATGAAGTGCTCCACGAAAAATCCCGGTTCGAAGTTGCGCTGAAGAATTCTCGGCGCCAGATTGTCCAGGGTCCAGCAGGCGGCTGCGCCGCCGCGGATGGAGTCCAGCATCCGGTTCAGATCGAGCCCTGCCTTGTAGCCATAGAGCAAGCTCTCGCAGACACCGATCATTGTGCCGGCAATCACGATCTGGTTACAGAGTTTGGCCTGTTGCCCGGTGCCGGGCCCTCCCTGATGCACGATCTTTTTGCCCAAGAGCTCGAAGAGCGGCATCGCAGCCTGCACTGCAACGCCGTCGCCTCCCACCATGATCGAGAGGGCAGCATTGCGCGCACCGATATCGCCCCCGGATACCGGAGCGTCGATCGCAAAGAGCCCCCTGGCTGTCGCACGTTCGGCCATCTCGCGGCTGAGCGCCGGGTCTGTCGTCGTCATATCGACGAGGATAGTGTCAGGTTGTGCTCCCGCGATGGCTCCAGTCTCACAAAAATAGACAGTACGTACATCCTGAGGAAATCCCACCATCGTGAAGAGAATGTCCGATTCAGCGGCGACGGCATGCGGGGTCTCAGCCCACATTGCCCCGAGATCAAGTAACGGCTGGGCCTTGCCTTTCGTACGGCTATGCAGGGTCACGCGATACCCGGCTGCCAGCACATGGCGGCACATCGACGACCCCATTACGCCGGTACCGATCCAGCCGATCCTGGTCGCCGTTGGCATAGCAAAATGAACCGTCATCGTTCGCATGTCCGGTTATTCGGCGAGGGGAGTGATTCGATCCGCTACTGCCTGAATGACGCCTTCGCGGTCTCTCACCACCTTCAGTCCTTGAAAACTTAAATAGTAACCCCCGTGACTCGGTGCCTGAATCGTGGCAGCAAGTTCGATCCGTTGCCCGTCATCGACGTCGGGGTCTTTGACAGTCGGAATTCCGCAACGTCCATAGACGGCGACATTGATCGAGGATGTCTCATCTTCCAGAGAGAACAAATAGGCGCCATAGCACATTGTACCGGCCTGGACCTTATAGGGATCGAGCGGCGTCACATTGCGCACAGTACCCCGCAAGGTGACCTGCTTCAAATGAAAGGACTTCGGCTCCTCGATGATCTCCTGAATGGTAATGGGCTCGGCAGCTGAGACCCGGGTGGGGCCGACTGAGGGCCACCCAAGCCAGAGGACTACAAGAAGGCCTACCAATGTTTGTGCGCGAAGTACTCTTCCTTGTATCACGGTGTCATTTTACAGGAGGTCGACTTAGAAGTCCCTTCCGCCACCTCGACGAACTCGATATAATCCGCCAACATTTTCTGGAGAACCATCCATGATCGAGCGCGTGCACCTTGAACGTTACGTCACAGAGATCCGCCGGCGGTTTGAAGATGTACTGGGCCAGATGGTAGAGATCCCCTCCATCAGCATGGACCCGGCCAAGGCCCCTGATATACGGCGCATGGCAGATTTCGCCCGGCAGGTCCTTACGGATCTTGGAGCTGAGGCCCAGATCGTGGAGACCGGCGGCTATCCGATCCTGTCCGGCGGCTGGATGACCGGATTCCATCATCCGACAGTGACCATCTATAACCATATGGATGTGCAGCCGGCGCAGGAGCCTGAATGGACGCAGGCGCCCTTTGCGTTCAAAAACGAGAACGGGCTGTATCACGGCCGTGGCGCGACAGATGACAAGGGACCAGCGCTGGCAGCCTTGTTCGGTGCGCGCTATGCCATCGAGCAGGGCTTCCCGATCAACGTTCGGTTTCTCTGGGAGCTGGAAGAGGAAATAGGCAGTCCGAACTTTGCAGCCGGGCTGAAAAATCGAACGGCGATTCCTCGGCCGGATTCAGTCGTCGTGTCGGATACCATCTGGCTCGCGAAAGGAAAGCCCGCCATGCCCTATGGCCTGCGAGGCCTGCTGGGTGCGCGCCTCACGCTATGCACGGGAACGAAAGACGCCCATTCCGGCGTGACCGGAGGGGCTGCCCGTAATCCGCTCGCGGAACTGATTGAAGTGGCGCACTCCTGTGTCGATGCCAAGAGCGGCAGGGTGAAGATTCCCGGGTTCTATCAGGATGTGGTCGAACCGACGAAAGCGGAGATCAGGAGTTTTCTTGCGTCAGGTTTCCAGGTCAGGAGCTTCAAGCAGGCTTATGGATTTCAGACGCTACGGACGAGCGATCCCGCCGAGATCATGCGGCGTATCTGGGCTGCGCCGACGTTTGAGGTTCATGGCCTGACCGGTGGCTATCACGGGCCGGGAGTGAAAACCATCGTGCCGGGCCATGGTGAACTCAAAGTGAGTATGCGGTTGGTGCCGAATCAGACTCCTGAAAAAATCTTTGCCTTGCTCAAGCGCCATGTGGCGAAGCTGAATCCGAGCATAAAAGTCGAGCGGGAAGGGATGCTGCACCCGTTCAAAGGCAGTTTCGACGGGCCTTATGTCGATTGCGTTAAGCGGGCGGTGAAAGCGGGATTCGGCAAAGAACCGGCCTTCGTCCGCGAAGGAGGATCGATCGGAGCGGTGGTCACCATGCAGAAAGCCTGGAAGGTGCCGATCCTGTTCATGGGGCTGAGCTTGCCAGAGCATGGCTACCATGCGCCGAACGAATATTTCGACTGGGGCCAGGCCTCAGGCGGGATGAAGGCTTTCGCACATTATTTTTCTGAATTGGTGGAAATGGGTAAGGGATAAAAACTGCCTGGCCGTCCGCCTACTCGCGGGACAGATGAGGGGATTAAGTCTGGTGAACTTCTATGATCGCGCAATGCCCGGTCTCAGCGGAAGGTGTAGGGAGTAGCCGGACCATCCTTCTTGCTCGCAGAACGCGCACGATAGGAATGTGCTCGTTCGATGCGCGCAGTGAAAGACAGTCCGGCCACTCCCTACCAAGAGAAGATTTTACTCTGTTCCAGAGAGAGTGCCCTCATCACTTGTCCAAGCGCGCTCCTGTGAAGCGCCTCCGATAAAGTCCACACCAGGCAGCCCCATCGGCTTCGAATCTTCGACCAGACATCCCAACAAACAAGAATGTCCCCGTTATCAGCGACCCCCACGCTCGATGAAGCACACCTTCGTGTCTGTTTTAATGCACAGTTTCCGACGAAGCCGAGCCGGAGTGACAATCCGACCCCTCGTTGTTACATGGACAGAATCCATAACTCCTCCTTGCGGAAAAACTTTCCGATAGTCATGATATTCCGCGATCCTTAGCCTCACCTAATAAAAAGGCGAGTGATCTTCTGAAAGCTACGTTTCGATGAAATCCCAGGAACACCGATTGCGAAGAGCGCCTGCGTCTCTACTGCGAGTATCGCGCGCGGGGGGGAGGCGGTGAAGGCTTGACTGCGACGGATCCTACTCAGCAGCCCTTGAACTGCTGTGCTTGACACTGTTGCGCGAGTCGCTGGGCTTCGGCGATCTGTGCGGGAGTGAGCTGCTTCGCAATGGCATCTCGACGTTGTGCTGTCTCCATGTTCTTTCTGCTCTGTCTTAGATATTGCTCGACCGAGAGGTTGAACCACATATTCGGAACGCCCTTGCCATCGACGTAAAGATAACCGAGGTTGTTCTGCGCAACCGCGTTCCCCTGGGCAACCGCCTGTTCAAGCCACTGTCGTGCTTTCGCATAGTCCTGCGGGACGCCCTGTCCGGTCGCATAGAGAGCGCTGAGATTGATTTGCGCATTTGCATTCCCCTGCGCTGCCGATCTTTCGTACCATAGCCGCGCTTGAGTGTAGTCCTGTGGGACACCCCGTCCCTTGGCATACAGAACTCCAAGGTTGAACTGCGCATTCGCATCGCCATGGTCAGCGGCTTTCTCATACCACGCACGTGCCACTGTATAGTCCTGCGGGACGCCCAGTCCGGTCGCATAGAGACCGCCAAGATTGACCTGCGCAGTTGCAAACCCCTGTGCTGCTGATTTTTCGAACCATAGCCGCGCTTGAGTATAGTCCTGTGGGACGCCGCTTCCGTTTTGATACATCAGCCCGAGATTGGATTGCGCCTCCGCAAGTCCCTGAACAGCGGCTTTCTGGTACCACTCACGTGCTACCGGATAGTCCTGCGGCACACTCCGCCCCTTATCATAGAGGATACCGAGATTGTACTGCGCCTGCGCGGTGCCTTGGACAGCGGATTTTTCCCACCACTGCCGTGCCGTCGTATAATCTTGTGGCACACCACGCCCTTCGGCATACAGCAGCCCAAGGTTGTACTGCGCCTCCTTGTCCCCCTGGGCTGCCGCCTTCTCGTACCACCCCCGTGCCGTGGCATAATTCTGTGGGACATAGTCCCCAATGTCATAGAACTCCCCGAGCGCGGTCTGTGCCCTCACGTTGCCCTGCGCTGCCTGTGTATGCAGTTTCTGCAAGTCTTCTTTCGAAATTTCGATCAACGGGGAAGCAGGTACATGCCCAGCAAGGGAAAAGAGTGTAACAAGAATGATTAGGATTGAGAAGATACGCATGGTGGCATAGTATGGCGTGGACCCGTGAAACCGTCAAGGCGCAGGAGGGTTCGTGTGATGCCATGCCCACCAGAATAGTACCCTTCTCGCAGCACCAAGCTGTCTAAATCAACGACTGAAAGTCTGTCAGAGAGAAGAGGGTCGCGTTGGCGATTGGAGCGGCGTGTAGAGGCTCTCCGAAGGGACTTGAGGATTCTGTGTGTTCTGGCACACGCTGAAGGGCTAATCAGAACACGAATGGTGAGAATAATGAATGAAGTTAGATAATCGGTTACGTAACTACTCTAAATATGTAGCAATATCATCTACTTATGAATACATTTACTGATCTACCGGCTCACTACTTATATCATGGAATGTCGAACTGCCAGTATCCACGTCGTTCAGGAAGAGCAAGCGCTGCGGTCAAATTATTGAGAAAATCGTGGCGGGGAATTTCTTCTGCGCCGAATGCCATCACATGCGGTGAGGATTGTTGGCAGTCCATGAGACGAAATCTCCACTGTTGCAATTGGCGCACGAGGAAAACTAGCGCCACTTTTGAGGCGTCGTCCACCTTCGTGAACATTGATTCTGCGAAAAACGCGCCGCCGAGCGCCACGCCGTACAGTCCGCCTACGAGTTGTCCTTCCTGCCAGGTTTCGACGGAATGAGCGTACCCCAGTTCGTGTAATTTCGTGTAGGCCTCGAGCATCTCCACTGTGATCCAGGTGCCGCCATCCGGATATTGAGGCCTTGGACCTGCGCAATGCTGCATGACGTCGCGAAAACACCGGTCGAGCGTGACCTGAAATAGACCGGGGCGAAGGCTTCTTTTCAGGCTACGTGAGATATGAAGCTTATCTGGAAAGAGGACAGCCCGTGGATCGGGCGACCACCACAAGATCGGCTGATCGTCGCTGTACCAGGGAAAGATGCCATGGCGGTAGGCTTCGAGCAATCGCTCTGGCCTTAGATCTCCCCCGACTGCGAGCAGACCCTCAGGGGTGGACAGATCAACGGGCGGGAAGCGCAGATCAGACGGGTTTGCACTGAGCCTGAACATGGCTCAACAAGTTACGCGACACGACGTCAAAAGGCTACGGTTTCTAGCAGGCTGCGGAAAAACTCGGTTCACACACACAACGCCGATAGAATCCTCCAAGGGCGCTGATGTCAAAACCGTTGCGGGATGGTCAAAAAGGCTCGTTTTCTCTCTAGGGATGGGGGCTGATTGATCTTCCACTGCGCGCGGCTTTCTCACCCGCCCACCCACTGGCAGATATTTTTCACCCCCCCAACCCTCCGATTGCTTCGCAATCGATTTCCCGGGACGTGCCATTAGCCCTGGCGAGGGCCTTCCAAATCTCTAAACTTCGATTTAGGGAGTGGCCAAGGCTGCCCTTTACTGCGCGCATCGAACGAGCACCGTTTCATCGTGCGCGTTCTGCGAGCAAGAAGGGCACCTGGCCGCTCCCTCCCCATCCCCTCACCCTTTCTTTTCTTCTGCCTGTGCCAGCAACGGACGGAAGATGGGATCTGCATCCAGCACCGCCTTCAATGACTCCGCCCCGATGAAGAATTGCCAGATCTCCGGAGTCTGCCCGGGAACTTCAGCAAACCAACGTTTGGCTTCTGTCAATCGCTCCAGAAGCGCCCGATTGTCCCGGTCCGGAGTGAAGAGCAAGCTGTAGGCTTTGCTGTATTCGGCCAAAAACTTATCGAGCGGCAGGTCGGCGAGCGCGAGCGCCTCGTCGGCATCCTGATAGGCAACCCGAATGTCCGGGTCGTCGAGAATACGGTTCCAGGCCACTTTGCTGATGCGGGACCAGGCTAGCTGGAGTAGCGCTTCAGCTCTGCCGGCTCTTTGCTCCACAGGGATGGCCTTGACCAAAGACTCATGGGTCTCGATCGAGGCTGTTTGATCGTTGTTCCAGCGATAGGCTACACCTAACTGAAACCGGTTATCGAGTCGTTCCGGCCGTACTGCAGCCAAGGTCTTCATGGCCGAGAGCATACGGTACAGGTAGTCGGCGGTCGTCGGTTTGTCGAATCCTCCCATCTCCATCCCCAAGGAGAGGTCCATGCGCACTGATTGGGCATAGATATTCCAAAAATGCTCGTTCACAACCAACGCAAGCGCTGGATCGCCCACCGTGAGCTTGTGAAACGGAATGGCCTCGCGCAGAACGACAGCATAGAGGTGTCGGCTCAATACTGTGAGGGCGTCGGCCTGATTCGGGTCAATGATGAGCACACGATTCAATAGGGCCACTTGGTCACGCAGTTCGGGAAGGGTGGCGGCGTGAGCGACTCCGGCGGTCAAGATACCCGGGACGTCGGTCGGCCCCCACCAAACCAGTGAGTCGGAGAGGGCACGACTGGTTTCCGTCACAAACGGGATCTTCTCCCGGTCGCCACTGCCGAACAATGCCCCGCTGGTGACGGGAAGGTTTACGACCGCCCTGTCACCCGCGAAGCCGTGTTTCTTGAGCCCGGAGAGGACAACCCACTGGATGGTGATCTCTTTCAGCGCACGCCTGGTCCGCTTAATCGTATTGGTCCATTTGACCGAGCCGGCAGCATAGGTCAACGGAGCCGTGAGGGGATCCTGGTAACTGATGGACAATTTCACCAAGGTCGTCGGCACCGATACGATCGGGCCATTCGGTCGAAGACGGAATGAAGCAGAGGGAAGCGGCTTACTTCCGACAATGCGAACATGGAATCCAGTTCCAGGTGGCTTAAGACCCAGCGAGTCTGCTACGAAGGCTGATGCGGGATAGCTACTCACGTCTTCGCTGAAAAAGACCAATTCGCCACTACTGGGCCACACAACCTCCATACCGACATCGCTTCGGGCCAGTGTGGGGGCGTGTACGCCTTTCAGGCCCTGCCAGCAGGAGTCATACATCGAGTCAGCGTCTGACGGATAGGTCTTGATGCCATGCGGGGAGGTAGTGACAAAGGGATATTGGCAGGCAAAGTCGAGCTGGCCGACGACAACCTTATTTCCCGCTCCCATCGCTTCTGCATAACGCAACGCAGTCGCTTCAGCTGAGGTGACGACCTGCTTAGACTTCTTGGTGGCGGCCGATGCCGATGACGTGTCGATCAAGGTCGTTGCAGTAACCATCGATAGAATTCCGGCGAGGAACAGGATACTGAACCAGTCACGTTGGAAGGTATGCAAGCACGGCATGTCAGACAAACTCCTACTAAAATGACGAGAAGAACGCGATACTGTATCACGCTGCTTTGAATACCTGGAAGAGGCCATGGGTGCGCCCGTTCCCATGCATCGCACTCGACACCCGTGAAGCGTGAATCGTGAGGCGTATCTCGCGAGCTAGGAAATCTTCCGCCTACGAACGACGAGGTACGATGAAGGCGACCCCTCTCTTTCTCATTCAACTACGATTGTGGCCTGCATGTTATGACCCGGCATGTCGCACAGGTAGGAGAGAGTTCCAATACGTGCCGGCGTAAACTGAAATTCAATCAGGCCATCAGGCGGGATGATCACTTTCTTGAGCCCTTCCGGGCCGAACTCTGGGGCTCCGTTACCGCTCAGGGTGAGGTCGTCACTGAGGAAGAGCTCCTTGGCTACTACGGTATGGAGTTCTGTGTCGTAGTTGCGGAACCGGAGCAGGGTCTTGCGACTATGATGTAAGTGGATCTGTTGTGGGATGAACACCCGCGAGCGGATCTCCACGGTGACCGATTCCATCTCGGCCTCGGCTGAAAGCGCAGTGATTGGAATGGCCAGCATCCAAACCAGACATATGAGCCCGAACGCTCCTTTCACCGTGCATTAGCCGCGGTGAGGATCGCGCGACGCATCTTCATCCGGTCAACTGACGTCAACTCCGGGGCTGACCGATGTCGACAGAGTGTGACGGTCTGCTGGAGGGACGCGATAAAAACTTCGCAATTCGGACAGGCCCCCAGATGCCGGCGTATCTCCCCGCAAATGTCGGATGGAAGTTCGTCGTCGATATAGGCAGACAACTGCCGGAGAAGATCCACGCACCGGCCTTCGCTATGCGTATGATGGTGAGATAAGGACCTGGAACGTTTCTTTGGCGTCACCGTCTTTTTCTTGTTCATGAGCGCAAGCCTCCCGATCTCTGATTACCGTGCTCGGTAATGCCGCGGGCGCTAAGCTCTCGCCGCACAAACAAGCGTGCTCGATGCAGTCTCGACTTTACGGCGCGCTCATTCACGCCCATGATGGTCCCCACTTCCTTGGCGCTCAATCCTTCCATGTCGCGGAGCACCAGAGCCATGCGATATTTTTTCGGCAGTTTGTCGATCGCCTGGTCGAGGGCCTCCCGGAGTTCCTTGTTCTGGAGTGCTTCTTCGGGACTGAGCCCGCTCATTGGAATCTGGAGACGAAACTCTCCCTCTGAAGTAGGCACGAACTCTTCAAGCGACAGCTCATGCTCCGGCTCTCCTTTACGCTTGCGCCGCATCCGAATGCAGGCCCGCGAGGCGATGGTGTAGAGCCAGGTGGAGACCTTCGCCTCGCCTCGAAAATCTTTCAGCCCCTGATAGGCATTGAGAAAGGTCTCTTGAACGAGATCCTTTGCCGACTCTGTCTCGCCGCACAGGCGGTGTGCGTACCGATAAATCAGATCAACATGGTCTCGATACAGGCTATCAAATCCTTCGAGCCCTTGCCTGACTGGATGTTGGGGAGGCTTTTTTGAAGCAGCTGCGCACATGGCTGGGACGAAGTCTAGGGAGCGAAATGATCCCTGTCAAGCAACCGTCGTGGCTGTATCGCCGTTGGTCTTCCTGCCAAAATCGTGCTGTTGATTGGTTATCGGTTAGTGGGTCAGTGAGGCACCGCGATTGGGGGTCGCGGTCTCAGGGGATCGAACCGTGACTGTCACCTGCTCGCGGTCAATGTGCACCGTCAAGGGCTGTCCCACCTTCACATGAGGAACCCCGATCTTCGAATTAAGCATGACGAGGCCGATAGGTGTGCGGACAAAGACGAAGTTGGATTTGAGCTTGGACACGGTTCCCGAGAGGAGGAGAGATACGTCGGCGCTGGCCTCTGGAGCCTGACTGACTTGAAGATCAAATTGTAGGTCGTGCACTCCGCTGATCGTATTGGTTTCATCGACTTCTATGGTCAGCGGATCTCCCTCGCGATAATCAGCAAGGCGTTCCTCTTGCGTGCCGACATGGACAGTCTGGTCACCGTCAGGCCCCCACCAACGTAACGTTTTCGAGACATCAGCCCCGGACGGCATCGGCCCACTGAGATAGCGGTGGACCAACGATCCGTCGGCCCTCTTTCTGATCTCAACGATGCAATGGCGGTCGTGCAGCCAAAAACGTACTTCTTGCGAGGCTTTGAGATCCTTCAGAGTTGTCTTGGAAGTGAGCGTTAATAATCCTATCGGGGTCTTGAGAAAGACGATACCTGCCTTGGTCCGCCACACAGATCCTTGTAATTTTATAAAGGGATCGACCGGGGCCTGGGCAGTCGCAGCAGGAGACTGAGCAAGAGATTCAATTGCTTGGGGTGAAGCCGTTTCGGCTGGCCCAACTGGTTCCTCGGCATAGATGGGACCGCAGAGAGTGGCGACGGCCACCCCGGCGCAGAGGGCCTCGATGGCACGTCGCTGAAGCCTGCTGGGAAAGGAATCGCGCATCCCCGGACCTCGTTTGTCGTGGCAATCCGCAGGGCGAAGAGTCCCTCTATATCTGAAATCCGTCACCAGATTGAGCGAATACCATGATGTCTCAGAGGGAGTCAAGGTGAAAACCGGTCACGGCAGTGGTTCAGAAGGCGTTGCCCTATGAAAGTGCGTGACTGACTGAAGCGAGTATGTCGGCCGATAATTGGGAATGCCGTGGGTTCTGAGCTGTGCAAGGCATTGATGACAGAGGGGTGAGGGTCAGGATGACCCGAATCTCTCGATTGGTTGCATTGGGCACACCAAATCCCGTGAGCAAGAGCGCTGGTGTGACCATATGGCATATGCGGCGCATTTCGAACTGTGCCCAGTCCTGTGCCTCGACCCGGTGTCGAAGTTGTACCAGGACATCCCCGCAGAATTCCGTGAGGATAGATGGCATAGATTCTGGCGCCATCTGCGGCCAGAGCTCGTGGGACGTACCGAACAACGCCATGAGCGCACGAGCTGATCCATTCATGTGCAGGATACGAGCGGACGAAGAAAATACGATCATGCCTGAGTCAGGGGAAGGAAGCAGGAGTCGCGGAGAGTTACCTTGGTTTTGCAGAGCTGATCGCGGCATAGAGATCCTTTCGGAAAAATGTTCTTCGGGTTGTGCAAGAGTTGCACCCAAACCTGAGATGCAAAAAGGATAACTACCCTGCGAATACCGACCATAACGTGGCACTCAGAGGCCGTTGGCGCACAATTAGGGTCGAAGAGCGGCGGAAATTGGACCACGCCCTTATTTCTTTCGAACCAGTATGCGAATCGGGGTGCCCTCGAATCCATACTCCTCGCGGAGTTGATTCTCGAGAAAGCGCAGGTAGGCGGGTGTGATATTGTCCGGGTGCCCGACAAACAACGCAAAGACCGGCGGTTGTGTCGTAACCTGGGTCATGAAGGCTGATTTGGTGATCTTCGTCGGCTTGCCTTTTCGCACCGGCAGCGGGTGGGTGGTGAGAATGTCCTGGAGAAACTTGTTCAAGGCTCCGGTCGGGATCCGTTTTGAGAAAGCTGCGACTACCCTGTCAATGGTAGGAAAGAGCTGGTCAAGCGAGTCGGGATGAGCTGCCGAGGCGAAGAGGACCGGGGCCCAGGTCAAAAAAGGAAATCGACGACGAAGTTCCAGCTCGACCTCCTGCCGGGCCTGGTTATCGCCTTCCCGAAGGTCCCATTTATTGACCAGGAGGATGCAGGCCCTTCCCTGCTTAATGATGATCCCGGCGATTTTGGTATCCTGCTCAGTCACGCCTTCCGTAGCATCGAGCAACAAGATCCCGAGGTCGGACCGACCGATCGCCAGGTGCGATCGGACCACACTATAGCCTTCGATCCCTCTGTCGATCTTTCCACGCCGACGAATTCCAGCCGTATCGGTGAAGACATACCGCCGTCCCCGATGGAGTGCGATGGAGTCAATCGAATCCCGAGTCGTTCCCGGCACATCGCTGACTACGACTCGATCTTCCCCGAGTACGGCATTGACCAGGGTGGATTTGCCGACATTCGGGCGCCCCACGACAGCTATGCGAGGCATGGCCGTCTGTTCAGGGTTCTCATCTGGGGCCGGGAGGAACGGGTAGATCGCATCCAGCAGTTCGGAGACACCGATACCATGCTCCGCAGAGATGGGATAGAGCGTCTCTGTGCCCAATTGATAGAAGTCCGCCACAAGCATTTCAACCTTGGGCTGGTCGATCTTGTTAACCACGACAAATAACGGCTTCGGTGTCCCGCGCAAGAGACGGACCACTTCCTGGTCCGGAGTCGTCAACCCAGTGCGACCATCCATGAGCAGGATCAGAATGTCCGCTTCCGCTATAGCAAGCTCGGATTGACGCTTGATGAGAACCAACATGCCTTCAGAGGCAGACGGGTCCAGGCCCCCTGTATCAACCAGGCGGAACGGCCGATTCCGATAGGTGGCATCGGCATAGTTACGATCCCGCGTGACACCAGGGACATCGTCCACGATAGCCGTTCGCTTGCCGAGAATACGATTGAAGAGGGTCGACTTGCCGACGTTGGGGCGGCCGATAATGGCCACAATCGGAATGCGTAAGGGGTAAGGGGTAAGGGGTAAGGGGTTGGAAGTCATGGTGAAACCGGAGAAACGAAGAACTGAAAACTCGTGTTGGACCGTAACACAGGAGTTTCGACAAAGACAACGGCTCTCGTGTTCGTCCCTGGCATTCGCTATACTCTGCTCGTGACCCCTTACCCCTTACCCCTTACCCCTCACGTCGTCGACTGGAGCCAGATCGACGATGTCCTGCTCGACATGGACGGGACTCTGCTCGACCGGCATTTCGACAACTTTTTTTTCGAAGAGGAGCTGCCCCGTCGTTATGCCGCACTTCATGATCTACAGCTTGAGGAATCTCGCGACACACTACTGGAAATGTACCGCTCAGTCGAAGGCGAGTTAGCCTGGACTGATCTGCATTATTGGACCAGGCGTGTGGGGATCGATGTCGTCGCCTTGCATCGGGAATTGGATCACATGATCGGATTTCTTTCGGGTGCGGAAGAATTTCTGCAACACCTACACCAGCTGGGAAAGAGGGTGACGATCGTGACGAATGCCCATGAATCGGGCGTAGCCATCAAAGTCGCCAAGACCGGGCTGGACCGGCATGTCGATCGAATTGTGAACGCGTTTGAAGTCGGGTATCTGAAAATGCGTCCGGAGTACTGGCCCAGTTGCCAGCGGTTACTGGGATTCGACGTGGCAAGATCCTTCTTCATGGACGATGATGAGCATTGCCTGACTGCAGCAAAAGAATTTGGCGTCGCCCATCTCATTCATAGTGCCAAGTCGAGTTCTCAACTGCCCCCCACCCCGCTCACCCAGTTCGTCTCGGTCACAGATTTTTCACCGCTATTCAGCAGACGGCCCGTGGTCTAGCAGGATGCTGAAGAATCCCGTTATTTGGTTTGTCTCGTTTGTTTGGTTAAACAAGACCAACTACATGAACAAAACGAACCAAATGAACCGGATAAACCGGGCCTGTGCCGTGTGAGCCCGACCCCTCCTCGATTCTTGTTGCTCCCGTAGGTCTATGTTAGAGTCCTCCCTCTTTTCTATGGATCGGCAGCCGGTTGCTGTATGAGCAAAACCTACAATCACCAAGCCCTCGAAGAGAAATGGCAGGCCTATTGGGAGCAGCACCGGACTTTCCGTGTGGCGGAAGACCAGACCAAGCCAAAATTCTACTGCCTTGATATGTTCCCCTATCCCTCAGGGTCGGGACTCCATGTGGGTCATTTGGAAGGCTATACTGCGACAGACATCGTGTCCCGCTACAAGCGGATGAAGGGATTCAACGTGCTGCACCCGATGGGGTGGGACGCGTTCGGACTGCCAGCAGAGCAATACGCCGTAAAGACCGGGGTCCATCCTGCCATCACGACAGCCCAGAACATCGAGACGTTCAAACGCCAGATGAAACGTATCGGCCTTTCTTACGACTGGGAGCGTGAGATCAGCACCATCGATCCCGATTATTATCGCTGGACTCAGTGGATCTTCTTGAAATTGTTCGAACGGGGGCTGGCCTACGTGGCGGAAGTGCCGGTGAATTGGTGTCCGGCACTGGGGACGGTGCTCGCAAATGAAGAAATCATCGATGGCAAGAGTGAAGTCGGTGGGTTCGATGTGGTCCGCAAGCCAATGCGTCAATGGGTATTGAAAATCACGGCCTATGCCGACCGACTCCTCGAAGATTTGAAGCTGGTCGAATGGCCTGCCAGCACGCTGGAAATGCAGAAAAATTGGATCGGCCGATCAATCGGGGCAGAAGTCGAGTTCGATTTGGCTGGCGCCACCGGAACAGTTCGGGTCTATACGACAAGGCCCGATACCCTATTCGGTGCAACCTATATGGTGTTGGCACCAGAACATCCGTTAGTGAAGGTCGTCACGACTGCCGAATGTCTCACCCTGGTCACCGCCTACTGCGAGGCGGCGTCCAGAAAAAGCGATCTCCAACGGCAGGAACTCGAAAAGGAAAAGACCGGGGTCTTCACCGGCGGGTATGCGGTGAATCCGGTGAACAATGAGCCGCTACCCATTTGGATTGCCGACTATGTATTAATGGGCTATGGGACCGGGGCCATCATGGCTGTACCAGCGCACGACGAGCGCGACTGGGCCTTTGCAAAAACCTATGATCTGCCGATCCGTGAAGTCATCGCCGGCGGTCAGGTAGAACAGGCGGCCTTTGTCGCAACCGACAAGGGGACTGTCGTCAACTCCACAACGCCGGATGGAAGCTTTACCATCGATGGACTGGCGCCGAGTGACGCGATCCCGAAAATTACGTCCTGGTTAGAGTCACGTGGGAAGGGCCGCAAGGCAGTAAACTACAGGTTACGGGATTGGCTCTTTGCCCGTCAGCGGTATTGGGGCGAACCCTTTCCGATTGTGTGGGTAGATGGCCAAGCCCTTCCGCTTCCGGAAGAGCAGCTGCCGGTGCTATTACCCGAAACCAGCAATTTCAAACCGTCCGGAAGCGGCGAAAGTCCGCTTGCAAATCTCACCGACTGGCTGACGACCACTGACCCGGTCAGCGGGGTGCCGGCACGTCGCGAAACCAACACCATGCCTCAGTGGGCCGGCTCCTGCTGGTACTACCTCCGATTTATCGATCCGAGGAATCAAGGTTCGTTGATCGATCCGACCAAAGAACGCTATTGGATGCCGGTGGATCTCTACATCGGCGGGAGCGAACATGCAGTGTTGCATTTGCTCTATGCGCGGTTTTGGCACAAGATTTTGTTCGACATCGGGGTGGTCAGTACACCGGAGCCGTTCAAGAAATTGGTGCATCAGGGGATCGTGCTGGGAGAAGACAACCAGAAGATGTCGAAATCACGCGGCAACGTAGTCAATCCAGACGAGATGATGGATCACTTTGGAGCCGACGCGGTGCGGCTCTATGAAATGTTCATGGGCCCGCTGGAAGCCGTGAAGCCCTGGAGTACGAGGGGCGTAGAAGGAGTGACACGGTTTCTCGAACGGGCCTGGCGGCTCATGGTGAATGAAGAGGGGCATGTCTCAAGTAGTGTGGTGGAGACAGTTCCTACCCTCGAACAGCAACGGTTGCTCCATCAGACGATCAAAAAGGTGACGGAGGATATAGAAGCGTTGCGGTTCAATACCGCCATCTCCCAGATGATGGTATTTACCAATGAGATGACGAAGGCCGAGCAGCGTTCCCGTGGCTTGCTCGAACCATTCGTCTTGATCCTGGCGCCTTTCGCCCCCCACCTGGCGGAAGAATTATGGGAAGTGCTCGGTCACCAACCAAGCGTTTCTCAGCAACCTTGGCCGATCTTCGATCCAACCCTGACGGTAAGTGATCGGTTGACCATTCCGATCCAGGTGAATGGAAAGTTGCGGGCCAAACTCGACGTGGAGACCGATGCGACGAGGGAGCAGGTCGAAGGGCTGGCTCTCGGGCAGATTGCGGAGTGGCTGCAGGGCAAAGAACCGAAAAAGATTATCTATGTCGAAAAAAAACTGATGAACTTCGTCGTTTAGGCGACGACGCGAGAAGAGCGCGAAATGCGAGACGTGGACAAACAACGTGCCCCGCGGGATCTGATTCTTGCTTGTCGAGCAAGTCTCGCTAGTCTCGCATGTCTCGCGCTCTTGGTCGGCTGCGGCTACCAATTCCGTGTAGAGGGAGCGGGACCCACAATCGGAAGCACAACGGCGGTATCATCTTCCACGTCACCGCCACCCCGGCTGATAGTTCAGACCTTGGAAAACAAGAGTTTTGAGCCAAACCTGGAAACCCGCTACACGAACTACCTGCGGCATGAATTTTCTTCCGGCAGTGGGGCTCAGATTGTTGCGGATAGTGAGGCGGCTGATCTCGTACTCTCCGGGCAAATTCTCTCAGTGATCATGCCGACGCTCAGCTTCAGCCGGACCACTACGCTCGAAAGCCGAACAGAGGTCGTGGTGGTGGTCAAGGTGGAGGAGACGAGGACAAAACGTGTCGTGTGGACACAAACGGCGAAGGGCGCCTCGGAGTTCTTCGTGACAACCGACCTAAATTTCAACCGAGCCTTACAGAACCGGGCGTTGGAACAGGCCGGCCGTTTTATCGCCGAGGACTTGGCGTCCCGTTTTCTGCTCCTGTTGGAATCGGGACAGCTGACGAAGCCTGCCCTGCACCCAGCGTCGGACAACGAGGACGCCACCGCCAAGTAAACTGGATATTCCTATGGGTTCTGCCATTTCTCATGCCCAACTCAACGCACAGCTTGCGCAAGGAACGGTGGTGCCGTTGTATGCGGTGGTCGGTGAAGAAGATTTGCTGCGCGACATGGCTCTGGGTGCGCTGAAGACCGCGCTATTAGGGGAAGGCGAGAGTGATTTCAACTGCGATCTGTTCTATGGGGATGACTCGAGCGGGACAGAAATTGTCACCTGTGCCTCGGAAGTCGCGGTGTTCTCGGCTCGGCGAGTGGTAGTGGTACGGGCAGCAGATAAACTCCCAGCCCGGGAGTGTGAGGCGCTCCTTCCCTATTTGAAGGAGCCGAATGATACCACTGCCATGATTTTCGCTGCACCGAAACTCGATGGACGGCTCAAGTTCACGCAAGCCCTCACACGGACTGCGGTGATGGTTGACTGCTCACCCCTCAGAGAGGCGCAGTGGCTTCCTTGGCTGAAACAGGAGGCTGAAAGGGTCGGGATCAGACTTCATGAGGACGCGATCGAGCTACTGAAAGAAGCCTGTGGCGGCTCACTCTACTCCGTTCGTCGCGAACTGGAAAAGCTGGCTGCGTATGTCTCCCCAGGCCAGGCTGTCACCGCGGTCGATGTCGCCGCCCTTCGGGGAACGGAGCCCGGCGCGTCGGTATTTGATCTGACGTTGGCCATCGGGGAAAGCAATCGTGGGCGGGTGTTGGCGATTCTGGCTAGGAATCTTGAAGCAGGGGAGGCTCCACTGAGAATCCTTGGCTCACTCGCCTGGCAATATCGGAGACTGTGGAAGGCCAAGGAAGTCCTCCAGCAAGGAGGTCGTGAGGGGGAAGTTGCGAGGACCCTGCGCATGGATCCTTCCAAGGTGCGCGCCTTTCTCGAACAGTTCCCTGACCTTCATTTACATGAGGCACTTCGGTTATTTCTGGATGCCGACGCCAAGCTGAAGGGTGGAAGTGCTGGGCGCCCTGTACGAATTCTTGAGGACCTATTGTTGCACTTATGCGATCGTATGAGGCCGAACGCACCCCCACCCTCGTCGAGACGTGGCTCTGATGCACCGCAACCGGTGAGGGCAAGAACGATCTCGAATGTGCGTACGATTACGAAGGGGAGGACGACAAGGAATTGACGTGGAGCGTAAGACGGGCAATCCGGCGCGATGCTGTGTTCGGCTTTATCACACCTTTCGTCACAGCCTTGCCGAGGGCCGACGTGGCTTGGCGCAGAGATACCTTCGCATCCTCGACTTTCTTTTCGGCCACCGCCGCTTGGACTTTCTTGACGAGGCTCTTGAGGGCACCCAGCGTTGCCCGGTTCCGGGCCTGCCGCTTCACGGACTGGCGAGCTCGACGAATCGTCGATTTGTGTACAACCGGCATAGTAGACTCCTCTAGGAAAGAACGCACTTGTACCACACGGTTCTCCGACGCGTCAAGGTGAACCATTCCTCAAAAGGACAAACCTGTGTCAACCATCATAGCCCGTGACCGTTTAATCTTGGCCCTCGACGTTCCCTCACGCGACGAAGCGGACCGGCTTCTCAATCGCGTGCAGGATCAGATCGTGTTTGTGAAGGTCGGTCTCGAACTCTACACAGCCGCCGGACCGGAGATGGTGCAACGCCTGATCGCACAAGGTAAGCGGGTGTTCCTGGATCTCAAATTTTTAGACATTGAGGAAACAGTTCGTCGAGCCACAGCTCGGGTTGCGGCGATGGGAGTGGAATTCTTGACGGTTCATGCAAACCGGAAAGCGCTGGCTGCAGCCGTCCAAGGCCGTGGAGACTCTCGGCTGAAACTATTGGCGGTGACGGTACTGACCAACTTTGACAGCCAGGATCTCCGTGAGATGGGAATTCAACGGACTGTCCAGGACTTGGTTACCGCGCGCGCCCTGTTGGCGTCCGAGATGGGCTGTGACGGGGTTGTGGCCTCGGGCGAAGAGCCGGCGATCCTCCGCCCCAAAGTCGGTCCACGATTTCTGATCGTCACGCCCGGTGTCCGTCCGATCGGCAAGGATGTCGACGACCACGCGCGAGCCACCACGCCGACCCAGGCAATATCAGCGGGAGCTGACTACCTGGTGGTGGGGCGACCTATCAGGGATGCCTCGGATCCTGCTGCCGCCGCCGCCGCAATCCTCTCAGAGATGCAGGTGGCTTTTGATGCGCGGGGGTGATGAAAGTCAGTGGCAACTGGTCAACAGTCAATTATGCGCCAATGACAAATGACCCTTGATCAATGACTGCTCCCGGATGCGGTTGCGGCGGCGATTCCTCCTTTGTTATGATCGCTCCTCTTCAGTCACTCCTGCATGGTGGGTGTAGCTCAGTTGGTTAGAGCGCCGGATTGTGGATCCGGAGGTCGCGGGTTCGAAACCCGTCATCCACCCCATACAACCGGTTACTGATCCCCATAATTGTTACTGTGGTTTGTTAACGCCACACGGTGTTGCGACCGCCCACGCTACATCGCTCAGGAGCGTTTCTGGTCCTGCCAAGACCCGCTTCACTGGGAACGGTACGTTGCGACGTTTCGCGTCGAATCCTTTAATAATGTGGATTGTAGACTTCTGCCTTTGAAGAAAGTATGGACGATCCAATTGTGAGATTCTGCGACCAAGACGGCGATTGTCGACGCTATTGACCGGAGATTACTCAGGGCGCACGGGCGGATGGAGCGGAGCAGATGGATCTATCGTATTCGGAAGGGGGCGGGAAGTTCCATTCGGGCGTTCGAGTTTTTCAAGAACCTCTTGTTTGAGCCTCGTGGGTTCTTCAACATGGCTCTCGCGCTGAAGAACGTTGAGGTCTTTTCCCTTCCGGGCATTCAGTTCGACGACATCCGTATCATCCCGGACGATTTGAGGCGTCAAGAAAACGAGGAGATTGAATTTGTTTGTCTGACGGCTCTGGGATCGAAACAGCCAGCCCAACAAGGGAATGTCTCCAAAAAAGGGAATCTTATTTTCAACTAACACAATGTTGTCCCGCACGAGCCCGCCAATCACAAGAGTCTGCATGTCCTTTGCGATGGTAGTGGTTTCCATGGACCGCTTCGTGGTGGTGGGACCTACCGGTACAGAAGATGTGCCGACCCCGATAGTTTGGGGTCCGGGCTGAACGGCTGTGAGCTCTTGCTTAATCTCGAGCCGGACCAGGTCATCTTCCAGCACTTGCGGAGTGATTTCCAGTGTGACGCCGACATCTTTCCGCTCGATCGTGACAAGGGTGCCGCCCGTGATTCCTTGGGCCTGCCCGGTTGGGAATGGAACATTCTCGCCAACGACAATCTTGGCTTTCTGATTATCTGCCGCAAGAACTTGCGGGGTCGAGAGAATGTTTGTATCAGTGAGACTCATCAGCAGGTGCATAAACGCGCGTATGTTGATGGTATTCAGGACGGACACTCCGCCACTCGCACCCCCGGCTATTCCAAGTATGGTCTGGGCGACGGAGGCCAAATCTTCCGGTGCGCGATTTAATCCCCCGATTGCCCGAGTGGAGCCGCTCTGCCCGGCTGCAAGAACCTGAAGCGGATCGGTCCCGATTTCTCTCAGCCGGTCCACTTGGACTTCCAGGATGACGGCTTCGACAAAGACCTGTTTGCGTTTGGTATCCAGATCTCGAATCACGGACTGCAACCTGGTATAGGCGCTTTTGGTCGAACTGATGATGATCGCGTTCGTGGCCTTGTCCGCAAAGACCTGGACGGGGGCTTCGAATTCGCTCAAGGGTCTGAACAATGGTCGTGCGCCCGGTGCCGTTTGTGCCACGGTCTGAGATCGAGCGACGAGATTGGTCAGGATGGCGGCAAGGTCCGTCGCGTTGGCGTTTTTGAGCTTGTACACGAACGTCCCGCGTTCCGGAGGAAGGTCCCCCATCGCCACGATCTGATAGACACTCCCTTTCGGAACGACAGCCAGACGGCTGACTTCGAGCGCTGCCACGAACATGCTGTACGCTTGGTCGGGCGTGACTTTGGTAGGGGAATACACGCTGATTTTTCCCCCGGCCTTTTTCACAACCTCGTCTAAGACAAAGTTCTTGCCGGTCAACTCGCTAATAAATCGAACAAAAACCGATAGTTCGACATCGTTGAAATCAAGAGAGACCCGCCCTGATGAGCTCCCTCCAGACTGAGCCCGCAGGGGGAAGGGCAGCAGAAACCCACTCACCACAACCAGCAGACAGATCATGAAGATCCGGCTGCTCCGCCTCAAGTTTCTGAAAAGTGAAAGGTCCATACTTCTTAGAGCAATGTTTATTGAGAAACCGATCCCTCCACAACGTCGAGCATGAACAAGGGACTCGTGGACGGTACCACAAGGCCTGTATCGACACAACAAGCCTTCCGTACTGGTTGCAAGAGGGCCCGGATGCTTCTCGCACCGGCACTCTTCCCGTACCGTTGCTCAGAAGCTCCGACAAATCGTCCCACGGGAACTTTCTTTCGGCAGCAATTTCTTGGATCGCATGTCCATTTTTGACAGATAACCAAGAAGCCGAGGAGGCGCCTAGTTCCTAACACATGAATAATGAAGGACATTCAAATTGATTTCCAAAACTACTATGGCACCGGGATTGCACTTGCCCATCCAGTTTGCCCCCCCCTCACGACCGTGAGAAACACAACAGATGGCAATCTTGTGAGAAATGGGATGGGGAAACACTTCGCATCCTTCGATGATCTGCTAAGGTTGTAACGTGCGGACCGATAAGAAACCCCTCCAAAAATCTGATAAAAAGCCTCTATCCCGGGTACACAATCGGGGTGTTGTCGGTTACAGCAAGAAAAGCGCGCTCCTCGAAGAAGCCATCACCCACATGAATACCGGCAAGTACGGCCGGTCGTCTGCGGCGCTAAAACAGCTGCTCGCACTTGATCCTCATAACACAGAAGCTCGACGACTCTTTGCCACATTGCATCTACGACTAGGCAGTCTTGTCCCAGCTCGACAAGAGTTTGAGTCTCTTGCCAAAGAAGCAATCGAACGGCAGGACTTCTGGTTAGCTGAATCCTTGTTGCGTGAATACTTGGCTGCCGGACCTCGATGCATTCCGTTCCTTGAGCTATTGGCCCATGTGCATGAGGGAAAAGGGGACGCCGTTGCTGCAGTGACGGAATTGGGCAAGGCAATTGAGATTCTCCTAGAGGATCCGGACTCAGAAAACCCCGGGAAGCCTTCCCAGCTCTATACAAAAGTGAGAGAACTGGCACCAGCCAGCTCTGTTGCCTGCCAGTTTGCTTCTCTCTTCGACATACAAACAGGCGAACTTCTTGTTCCCCGTCCGCTGACTTCTGTCACAGTGAAATCCTTGGAGGTAGATGTTTCGCAGCCCAAGGACACCTCACCCACCGCTGAAGAACCCAGAGCCGTCGATGTGATGCCGTGGGAACAGCTGGATGGGGTTCCTCTGAGCCATGAGATCCTGCCATCCATTCCGTCGAATTCCGTTATCGAATCACTGCCGGATGCTCCGGACACTCTCATAGCCACAGCGCCAACCGGTTTGGCTCCCCAGGAAACGGTTGTCTCGCCATCCGAATCTTCTGGGCCAATCCAGGAGGCCAATGGCTCTAATCAGGATACGGTTACATCGACTTTATCCGAACCACCTCCTCCATCGAATGGAGATCGGCATAGTGGGATGGGAGAGACGATCATCGAACCTTCGATCTTGGTGGACGAGGGCCTTCCCCCTAGCACCCTAGAGAAGCATGCAGTGGAAGATGGGAGCGGGAATGTCGTTTCCGCCAATTCATCGGGGCTATCTTCTCCTATGCCCTGGGAGCAGATTGAGAACTCCACCATCAAGATTGAGGAGGGAGCAGCCCTTACCCCTCAGCCTGAATCTGTCTCAGATCAGTTGGCGGATCGAGCACCGGCCCCAGACCTGACGGAGCCGAGCGAATCGATCTTTGCCGCAGAGCCGTCAACCACACCCGCAGAGCTTCCTGAACCCGAATCCCTGACTCCACCCGTTATCCCTCAACCCGAATCTGTCTCAGATCAGTTGTCGGATCGAGCACCGGCCCCAGATCTGACGGAGCCGAGCGAATCGATCTTTGCCGCAGAGCCGTCAACCACACCCGCAGAGCTTCCTGAACCCGAATCCCTGACTCCACCCGCCTCTGACTCTTCGTCCAGTGCACCACCTTCATGGTACACCGCCTTCGATGCCACAGAGCCATTCTCCGCAGGAACTTTGTCGTCGAGTTCGCCTGCCACACCATCCAAGCCGGATGCAAAACTACCGGATACGAGAGAAACGGAATCAACCTCTGAACCGCCCGTTTCGCTCAGCGATTCCGAGTCATTGCCATCGACTCATCCTTCGACTGTAAGTGAAGCAAGTGAACCGCTTGATAGAACAGAGGCAAGCCCGGAAGAACCCTCACGGGCAAAGGAGCCGCCGGTTGTTTTGAGCGAGACCTCGAGCTCCTTCATGGTGGACCTTCCAGCGTCGCCTCAGTCAGCGTCCGTCGAACCAGCTCGTGTATCTGAACCGGTTTCCACAGAGAACCAAGAAATACCCGATAGAGACTTCCGCAAGGCTGCGGTCCCGCCGCTCTCTCCAGCACCAAGTGATTCGCCATCGGCTTCCACTGCCTCAACGGATACATTGACCCAATGGAGCACTGGGGAAGTTGCGGTTCAGCTCCATCGTCTGTCCGAGAAGAAACGAAACTGGGACAAGGAGACTGGAGAGGAGGCCCCGGTCGTTCAGCCGGCTCCCTTACATCTGGTTGAAGAATCCTCTGAACCGGTCGCTGAGCTGTTGCGAAGTGGTGGATGGGCGTTGGCTCCTTCAGAGGCTGTAACCCCTGCCGTTGAAGCAGCGGCCCCCATTGTGGAAAAGGTTATTCCTCAAGAAGATACGCGACCTGATTGGGTTCGGGCGAGTGAATCGATCACCTTTGTGGATCCTCTTCCATCACCTTCCACAGCGTGGCAGGATTCGAGTAGCGAATCCTCTCACGTGACAGGAGGGACTGATCTCTCAGTCGCTGCATCGGCCGTTGATGTGCTATTTAATTCAACTGGAGAGAATAGCCGGATACTCGCGGATAATCATGTCGCATCGCCAAGGCCGCGCCCGAGGCGTGCCGGGCGGGTGGCTCGGATCCGAATCGGTATTTCGTCATTTATCGGAACCTGTTTTTCGACGACGCGATCAATCGTCTTGCTGTGCGTGGGGTTGACGCTCTCCTCTGCTCTACTGGTGGCAATTGGCATCGGAGCGATTGGATTGGCTTGGATCGTGATGGAGACTCCCCCCTCGTCGGTCTATCACGACCTGACACTGAGTCCTCCACAGGCGAGCACTGATTCAAGAAAAAACGGATACTTCTTGCTCCTAGGCTTTGAGGCTCCTGCGGAACAGAATCCTCTCCAAGCGGGTTACGAACGCAAGGCTGAAAGGAACGATCTCCAAGCGGCGAACGCCTGTATGCGGGGTGATGAGGGTAAAGGGACGGCAACCACCGGAGCCTCGCCCAACATAGTCCGTGGCTGGTTCACCACTGCCGACCCAGCGGCACAGCTAGCGCTGCAGACTACAGCAATACGATCAGCGGCAGCTCAAGAATCGCTTGCCCTTAGGCGCTATCGACAATGGCTTTCGATGCCGTTTGAAGATATCGGATATGGGCAGATCTTGAGCCCGAACTGTGCCCTTATACTGCTGGCCCATCGGCTCTATCTCGCAGAGGGATTTGCGCAGGACACCAACACCGGTCTCGAACGACTTGAAACCGATATGAGATCTTGGCGCGTCGTGCTGGAACAGTCGAAGACTCTGATGATAAAAATGCTCGCAGCGACAGCAGTCGAAGACAATATTGCCATCGCATCCGGACTCTTGATCCGGCAGAATCTCGATGGGGAAGCCATCGGTCGTCTCGACAAGATCGTCCGTCCCCTCGATCCGGTTGAGTTGTCGCTCCGCTGGCCGATGCAGAGCCATCTCGCGTGGGCGACGAAGGCCGTGACGACAAGGTTGAAGCACGACAAGACCGACGAGCGCCCCCTACACGTTGCGCTTGCCGCGGCGATGCCCCTTCCCATACAGCGGCGATCCAATGCCTATGCGGACTACTACGAGGCGGCGAGCAAGTCGGTAGCTGAAGGGCGTTACACCAACCTGCCGAAACCGTCCAGCTTTATTCGGACTCCCGCTGTCAGCACGTTGGACTACTTGGCAAACCCGATCGAACACATCATCGGAATTGAACCGCTCCCCTCATGGGATCCCTATGTCGGGCGTATGGTGGAGATCGACGCACGGCTCCGTTTGGCAAGCCTGCAAGTCTGGATCAGACGAGGGGCGCAAGAGGAAAGCGTGCTTACGCGTCTCGCAAAGGCAGGACAGGCCTACTATGATCCCTTTACCGGTCTTCCCATGCTGCTCGATCAGGAGAGGGGCGTGATGTATAGTATCGGACAAGACGGCAAGGATCAGGAAGGCGACTCCCTGCACGATGTCGTCGCAACAATTCCCAAGTTCAATCGATCGTAAACGAGAGCGCTGCTCCCTGTTCCCGCCCCGGTCCAAATAATCCACTACACCCTTTCGAAGCCGGAGATTTCTGATTTCCCCCTCGTCATGGATTGATTTCTACGTCAAAGAGCCGGATGGGATGGGCTATCTGGTTAGGAGATGCTTGACACTGACGGTAGTATTTCACAGAATCGCGCACAGGCCAGTGCAGAGGATAATCCGCCATGGCGCCTCTCCAACATCCCGCTTGGAAAAGCCTCGTAGTACAACAAGGCAAAACCCTTCGTTCTGCGGTACCGACTCAGAGCGTCTCAAACGGGGAGTTTGCGCCCTTTGGCCAGACCGCAGACCAAGCTCGCGTTGAACAGATCGCAGCAGCGATAATTGAACAATCCGCCGCACGACAGGGCCTTACCCGCAGAGACTTTCTCAAAACGACGAGCGGAGTGGCCGGTGCGTTGCTGGCGATGAATTCGGTCTTCGGACGGTTCTTCGACATAGGAGAAATCGAGTTATTCGAGTCTGCCGCCTTTGCAGAACAACAGGGAGACCCCTACTTCATCTTTGACGTACAGACCCATTATGTGGGATCTCATTACGACCCCACGGAGGCGGAGAGCCATCGCAGAGGAGGAGTGTCCAAACAGGCATTGCTATCTCTGCGCCGCAGGATCCGCGAAGCGGGACTTAACCCCAAGCTGGCAGGCGATACAGGTACACTTGACGACCTCTCCTGGCGCAACTTTGTGAAAGAAGTCTTTCTCGACAGTGAGACAAATATCGGACTGATCAGTACGCCACCAGGACCCTATCCGCAAGAGGCCGTTGTACCGCCGCAGGAGATGGCGCATATTCGCGATGAGGTGAATCGTGTTGCCGGTTCCCAGCGCATGTTGGCCCATGGACTCGTCACACCACAGCTTGGCACAGCAGATCTCGACTTCATGGCCCTACAGGCGGAAACTCTCAAGGTCGAGGCCTGGAAGTGCTATACCGGATCCTGTCCAAAGGGATTCGATCGGGGCTGGTGGATGGATGATGAGCGGATTGCCTATCCCATGTTGGAGCAGGCACGCAAGCTCAACGTAAAGAGGGTCTGTGTCCACAAGGGATTGCCGCTTGGCCCCGTGCCGGACTACAACCACCCAAGGGATTTGATCAAAGCCGCGAAGGATTTCCCCGACATCGACTTTTTAGTCTATCACTCGGGGCTCAAGAGCACGGCAAATATGAACGAGGGCGCGCTAAGGACGGGCGAGATTCCCTGGACGACCGAGTTTTGCCGCATGAAACAGCAAGAGCCGGGAATCAGCAATATCTATATGGAACTCGGCTCGACCTTCGGCCAGCTTGTGACAACTCAGCCGTCAGCCTGCGCGCATCTGCTGGGGCAGATTATTCAAACATTCGGTGCCGATCATGTGCTATGGGGAACTGACTCGATTTGGTACGGGACGCCGCAATGGCAAATTGAGGCATTCAGACGATTTCAGATTCCCGACCAACTGCTCGACAGGCATCGCTATCAACCTCTCACACGACGGGTGAAGGAGCAGATCTTTGGACTCAACGCGGCCAGAATTTTTGGAATCGATGTGAAGGCAAAACGGCATGAAGTGCCCAAGGATGCGCTAGGCCAAATCAGGATGAGTTACCTCGATGAAGGACCGGAACCGAGTCACCGAGTGTATGGATGGGTAGCGGGGTAGATGCCGTGAGGCGTTAGGCGTAAGGTGTGAGGCGATATCTCAGAAAGCGGCCAAGACATGGACAAGCCGCATAAAAAACTAGACCTGTGGAATACAGCTCTGGAACTGGCGGTCGACCTTTATCGTGCTACAGAAGGCTTTCCCAAGGACGAACGCTATAGTCTCACCGACCAAATCCGAAGGGCTGCTTTGAGTGTTCCGAGCAATGTTGCCGAGGGAGCAGGTCGTCAAACCCGAAAAGAGTTCATCAACTACCTACACATGGCGCAAGGGTCGCTGAGCGAATTAGATACTCAACTCGAACTTGCAAAAAGGCTTGGGTACGTTGAGCACGACAATTGGCTGATCTTTGATCAGCAAGTTGAGCGAATTGACAAGATGCTTAGCGGGCTCATTCGTCATCAGAAGGCTAACAGCGGTAAGCACTAATGGCGGACATTGGTCGGGAGTATTTTGCGCCTTACGCCTGACGCCTAACCCCTTACGAATCGGGAGGATCGATGCATGAAGTCTGAAATTCTATATCCAGGGGCATTTCCCATGGTGCGGGTGGAATTGGCAGCGGGTGAGAACATCAAAGCTGAGTCGGGCGCGATGGTAGCCTGTTCCCCGACCATCGACATTGAAAGCAAGATGGAAGGTGGTTTTCTTGGAGCCCTGTCTCGAAAGTTCCTGACAGGAGAAAAATTCTTTTTCCAGACCCTACGCGCCAGCCGCGGCCCTGGTGAAGCCTTGCTGGCGCCGACCGTGCCGGGGGAAATTGCCATCTTGGAACTCGATGGTGTGAACGAGTACATGGTGCAAAAAGACGGATTCCTCGCCGGCGCCGACGGGATCGTCATCGAAAGCCAAATGCAGAGCATGAGCCGTGGATTGCTGGGCGGCGAGGGCTTCTTCATTCTGAAAATCAGCGGGAAGGGGATGCTCGTTCTGAACAGCTTCGGGGCCATTCACAAAATCGAACTGAAGCCCAACCAGGAATACATTGTCGACAACAGCCACCTGGTGGCCTGGTCCACGACGACCTCCTACAATATCGAAAAGGCCACCTCCGGTTGGGTGGCCAGCTTCACCTCGGGCGAGGGGTTTGTCTGCCGGTTCCGAGGGCCAGGACTCGTCTATATTCAAAGCCGGAATCCGGGAAGTTTTGGGGCGTGGATACGGCAATTCATCCCAGTAAGTGAGTAGTGAGTAGAAAGTGGGAAGTAGAGGAATCGAGGGGGAAACGGAATATGGGGTGTAAGGGGATAGAGGAATGAGTGACAAGACAAGCACCGCGTTACCCCGCTGTCCCCTTACCCCGGTTCCCCCGCTATGAGTCCCAACGCCCTCTGTTTCGGCGACGAGTTTCCCGCTGCCGGCGTGCCATGTCTTGTTCAAATCGAGGGACATGGACTCACCGTCACTTTTGAGCCTGATACTGCCGACGGCCATCAGGAGCCCGTTCTTTTTTCAAGCCTCACTGTCTCGGCAGGGGGCCTGGACCACGACCAACTTGTCGTGAAGTGGGCCGGGCAGAAAGGGGAGCGGACGCTCTATTTAAAGAACCCTGATGTGATTCGCGCATTCCGCCAAGCGGCGCCTGATCATTTGAGTCACTCCTTTGCGCAGGCTGCGGAGCAGGTGCGTCAGGTGCGTCACCGGCGCCGGCTCGTCTGGAGCATAGTTGGCGGGGCAATCCTGTCTTCGGTGCTGGGACTTTGGTTCGGGGCCGATATTTTGGTCGATATCGCCGTGAGCCGGATTCCCGTGGAGTGGGAACAAAAACTTGGCGAATCAGCCTATCGAGATTTTCTCAGCCATCAGGAGGTCGTCAAAGAGGGGCCGGGGGTTGCGGCAGTTGAGGAAATGACCCATCGCCTGACCGAGCAGATTCTGAACAATCCCTACAAGTTTCAAGTGACTGTGGTAAGGAGCGACATCATCAATGCATTCGCTTTACCTGGCGGGTTTGTGGTGGTCTTCACCGGGCTCATGAAAAAGGCGGAGAGCGGTGAAGAAGTGGCGGGTGTGCTGAGCCATGAGTTGAACCACGTGCTGCAGCGGCATGGGCTCGAACGGACCGTCAAAAATCTTGGGCTGTTGACAGTGGTGGCCATTGTGTTCGGCAATCAACAGGGACTCGTCGGAATGATGAAGCAGCTCGGACTTGAACTACTCACGCTCAAGTTCGGCCGGGAGCAGGAGACCGAAGCCGATCTAACGGGATTGCAGCTACTCCAGCGGGCGAAGATCGATCCCTCCGGCATGATCCGGTTTTTCGAACGCCTCTCGGAAAAAGACGAAGGACGGATGGAATGGCTCTCGACACATCCGATGAGCGCCGCCAGGGCCGAACGATTGAAAGCGGAGCTTGCTGCCCTGCCGAAAACATCACCGGCGCCTTTTACGTTTGACTGGAAACAGATACAGGCCTCCCTCGGATCCCAGCCAGTCGCCGCTCCATGAACCGGCGGAAAACCATTCGGATCGGGGTGATCGCCGATACCCATGGATTATTCGACCTGGCAGTTCAACGACATTTCAAAGGCGTCGATCACATTCTCCACGCCGGAGATATCGGTGATCGGTCCGTAATCGAACAGCTGGAGCAGATCGCACCCGTCACCGCTGTTTTTGGCAATGTCGATGACGACCAGTGCGGGCTGCCGTCCGAGGCCGTGATCAAACTGGCTGGTCGCCGGATCGCCATCCGTCACATTCTGTACGAAAGCGGGAAGCTCACGAAGGACGGGCGAGCGTTTCTTCAGTGTGAACAACCGGACATTTGCGTGTTCGGCCATACCCACCAAGCAAAAACAGGCTGGCACGGGTCGACTTTCCTGTTCAACCCTGGTTCTGCGGGGCCGAAGCGATTCAAACTGCCTCGGGGGCTTGGCATCCTCACGATTGAGGACGGTCGTATCAAGCCCGCCCTGATCATACTGGGCGATCGCGTGGAGTGAAACCAGGCGTCCATTTATACCGCCTCCCGGTGCCGAAAGAAAAGGGGATGCCGATTCTGTATTGCCTTGATTCAAGATGCCATGTGGCAGTACCATAAGTGCAATTTGGCTGACATTGGAGGGATGGCATGCTGCGTACAGCGGACATCGTCGAGGCGCTCGGAGGCCGAAAGGTTTTGAGGCGGCATATCTCGAACTTGAATGAGCTGCGGCAAACCGTGGACGCAGGATTGCCCTATGCGTCGCTCGAAGCGGTGATGGTGAAATTCGGGCTCGCCCGTGGGGAGGCGGCATCTGCCCTGCATTTGCCGCAGCGGACCTTCGCGCGCCGCAAAAAAGAACGCAAGCTTCGTGCCGGCGAATCGGATCGACTGCTCCGGCTTGCCCGTCTTGGCGCGCAGGCTGCGTATGTTTTGGGAAGCGAGGAGAAAGCCGCCAGATGGCTGCGAAGGCCCAACCGTGCCTTGGGCAACGAGGTTCCCTTGGAGCTTCTCGAAAGCGATATCGGGGCCAGGCAGGTCGAGGAAGTCTTGGGGCGAATTGAGTACGGTGTGTATAGTTAGTCCCGGCCATGCGCGTCTGGCGAATCATTCCCAAGCTTCATCTGTCGCAAGCGTTTGATGGCGAGGGGGCTCGACAGTTTGGAGGGCGCTGGAACCGTATCGGTACGCGGGTTGTCTATACTTCTGCGACGTTGTCTCTTGCCGCCCTCGAATTCTTTGTGAACCTGGACCGGGATACGGAGCCCGATCAACTCGTTGCCATCTCCGCCGACATCCCGGATGATTTGCGCATTGGACACATTGAAGTCTCGGACCTTCCGAAGAACTGGCGCAGCTATCCTGTGCCGGAAGAGTTGCAGGATTTTGGAACGGCTTGGGTGGCAAGTGCTTCCACGGCGATGCTGGTCGTCCCATCAGCCGTGATTCCCGATGAGCGCAATTACCTTTTGAACCCCGCCCATCCCGATTTCAAGCGGCTTCGCCTCAACAGGCCCGAGGCATTCCACTTCGATCCACGTATGTGGAAATGAAAGCCGAGCTTCCAATCTCCCTCGCTCTTCCAGGGGTCTAGAAAAGACTCCCTCGTGATGTTTCCGGGTGTTCAGGCTGAAGGTCGACGGCCGAAGGCTAAAAGCCTTCAGCCTATCTACCTGAGTAGTTAGCATAGACGGTGTGAGTATCTTTGAAGACCGAGGCGACTGTGGAAAAGCATTTGACAGAAGAGCAGCACTGGGATCTGTTTCAGCGTCTTTTCCCGAACGGGCTTCATGATCCGTCTCTGGTACAGAAACTGGCGCCCAAGGGATGGGAGCGGTCTCCGCTGGTGCTCGTATATCACCCGACGGCGGAGCAGGTGTATGAAGAAACGTTGCGGCTTCGTGACAATCTCAGGCGGTTGAGGAGGAGGACGTCGCCGCCTGAAGAGGAACCGCAGATCATGCTCGACGCTCTCCGCCGAGAGATGCCGGTTGATGCGCCGAAACCAACCAAGGAGTGCGCTGACCTGCTGGGCTGCTGCTTGTGGGATGTGTTCGCCGACAACCATGATGTGTGCACCGACAAGGGTGCGCTCGTCGATCTGGGATCTTTCCGCGCCGCGGCCGGCTTCATTGCGGACTTTCGACATCGCCGGAGCCACTCCGAGGCACGGCTCACCGAGCGCAGAGATTACATCGAATTCTACCTTGGCACCTGGATGGTCCGGCACCGCGCAGATCTGACGCCGGTCTACGAACTGATCTTTCGTCGTATGCAGCAACTCGGCTTGGATTGGCGGTATGTCCACCCGCGGCTCATGCTTGTGGACCTTCGTCCGCTCCATGAGGCGTTGGAGAGCGAGAACGTTCCAGAAGCGGTCAGGTACGATCCAACGGAGAACTACTGGCGCGAGCGAAGAGAAGCGGCGCGTGATGCCGAGGTGGCCGATCTCCAGCGGAACCTGGATGAGGCCTACAAGGAATCCGTGGAGGAAGCCCGACACGATCTGCCTCCGGCCACGGTGCGTGCGTATCAGCAGGTGTACGGTCGCTTCCCTGCCGGCTGGCCTCCTGAAGGCGAGGGCGAGAATAGCAGTTAACCCCAAGGCGACACGGGAGAGGAAGATGGGGTCAGCTTCTTGACCTTGCATTCAAAGGGTATCAGTGCTTGGCAGAAAAGTGCGAGGTCAAGAACTGACCCCTCTGGCTCCTCTCTTGGCGTCTCGGCGGTTTCGTCGCGAACCCTCGTGAATAATGCGGGCTAGGGTCCGCCGGCCCTAAGCGGTTCTCACTCCCACGCGGGATCGGCCTTCTGACCATTCGGAAGGGAAAGGTCCTACCCAAGCTGATTCGCTTGAGCGATAATGCGAATCAGCAAAATAGATCCACAGATGTGAAGTTGCCCAAGAAGAAAGGAGAGACGGCATGAAGGGAAACACGTTGAGTAAGAGGATTGTCGCGACGATAGTGGTGGGAAGTTTCCTGACGGTCACGACGGGCTGTTACGGATCGTTCAATCTGACCAGAGGGGTCTACCACTGGAACAGCAGCATCAGAGGCAGCAGCGAAGTGAGCGAGAAGTGGATGAAGGAATTCGTCTTCTTCGGCATGATCATCATTCCGGTGTATATGTTCTCAGCGCTGCTCGACGCCTTTATCTTCAATTCCATTCAGTTCTGGACCGGGAGCAATCCCGTCAAGGCCGACGATGCGGGAGGCGATGGAGGGACCCGCATCGTCCGGCTGGGTGGGCTCACTGTGACGATGGCCGAGAGTGATCGAGGCACGGCGGTGACCTATGAACGAAACGGAATCGTCGAACGGCGGGCCATAATCGAAACGAGCGAGACTGGCTATCGTTTGATCGATGAGACCGGAGCCTCGCTCGCGGAGGCGGAAAAGGGACAGGATGGGAGCGTCACTCTCCTCGATCACGACTGCCAGGTGGTCAAACAATGGACCAGTGATCAACTGGTGGCACTGGCGGGAGAGGCCAAGTACTGAGAAGAATCTCATGGTTCAGGGAGGCGGTTTCAGGAATGCTGGTTAGGGGGATTCTTGCGGCGGAAACGTTTGCCATGCAGGCTCCTGTTCATCGTATTAACTTCTCAACTGAAGCTCTGGGAATTAGAATTGATCCTACCCCAACAACTTCTGCCGTCTCTACCGCCACACTTCTGACGTTCACTTCTATAGAATCCAGGCCCATCTCTGCATACGTGCCCATAATCACCGCATCAACACCGAGAAGACTTCCAATTCTCTTTACCGATGCATCATCGAACATGGCCCTCAAAGATAAATGTTGCTCATCCATGACCCTTTGCAACTGTGGACGTTCAATCACTTTCGCCGAGGAGGTCATGTAGACTTGGTTCGTAAGCTTGTCTGTCAGATAGTTGCCAAGGGGTGTGTTCGCATTCTGGGCAGCGTCAGCCAGAGGCAAGATGGCAAGCCGAGAAATAGGATGCCTCTTCATGCCAATTGAAAGCTGGTCTGCCAAGTCTTTGAACTGTGCCTGCATAGGTCCGAGATTAACTGCATGAAGCCTTGTCTCAATAGGCGTCACCGGCATCTCTGGAGCAATCTCATTGATTCCTGCCACACGTCCGTCTACTCCATAGTAGATAGGGAGACGTTTCTTCTCACCAGTCATCAGTTCTGCCGGAGTGAGAATGATCTCAGCGATTCCCAACGTCACCAAGTCATAGATTAGATACATACCAGCTCGAGCTGAACTGGGTTCATTATTGACTTCGTACTCGTAAATGTCAGTCCGCGCTCCATAGCTGGTCGGGTGCGACTCTTTAGGCTGACCCAATTCCAGTTCGACCTCTCCCCTGGTTGAGCCAACGTGCAGGCTTTGCAGATTCGGATCCCTATGCCCACTGAGCGCCATGCCGATCGAACATCCGCTTAGAGTACTTGTCAGCGCAAGACCGGCCATGAGTCTCACGACATACTTGTAGGGACGGTATTCCATCATGCTCTCAGGTGTGGTCTTCACCAGGGGGTCAAAGATGCATTGATCGCACAGGGGATCGCGGTGGGGACGAACCGAGAAGAGCATAGGAGCCTCGTAGGGAGGCGTATTGTAGGAAGGCGTCACGGAAAAGTGCAAGGACCAAGAGAGGAAATGCTGGTATCCGAAGGGAAGTGGTGGTGTTCAAGCTTATTATAGTTGACACTGTTGTTTATGGAAGACTGGGGAGCATGAAGAACAGGATTGAGTGAGGTTCACAGTTGATCGGAGGACGTTGACAATTCAAGAATCTATCCATAAGTTGTTAACCTCTTGCAATCACGCATTTTAGAAGTCCCCTTAGCAGGAACGAAAATAAGAGGAGAAGCATGAGAGGCCTATTGTGCCTGACCGTAATGGGAATAGTCTTTGCTGGTTGCACGAGCGCAGTCTCCCCGGCTAACAAAGGGGGGATGGACCAGAAAATGAGGATTACGTCAGATCCTCCCGGTGCAGAGGTTTTTCTCATGGGCTCCATACCTCTCGGCGAGACTCCACTTCTGGATGTAACGATTGAACGGGCTCAGAATCCGTTCGTGACGCTAAAGAAAGAAGGATATGAAGACCACAATCTCCTCCTGAGACGTCACTATCACGTCGTGCTGAATCCGAGGAAGGCTTCCCCTGAACAAAGAAAGCAGTTTGCACGATTTAAGACAGTGAGGAATCTCACAGTGATGGGTTATCCAGAGGTTCAACAAAATTTGGCCGTTGGGCAGGGAGAATATCTCGCGAGTCTATTGATAACGTTGAGGGTGCCAGAACCTGAGCAAGGCAATGCGATACGTCAGTTACGGGAGTTGATAGCGGATTCAGCGGACCCATTAGATTTTTCGGATAAGGTTCTCGATCGTTTTCATGTGGCACGGTTCTGGTGAAACAGGCCGGACTTAGCGCCTTGAAATGTTGAGGCGGAGCCCCACGGCTTCATAGCCGTAGCTTCCTGCGTAGACGGGTGAAGAAATACGTTGCGTGAGGATCCATTCGTAGAAGCGTGGGAAAGCGACGGGTATTTTTTCTCACCAGAACGTTCTGTTTCGGCTATAATGCGCCCGTCGCATCTTACGAGCAACGGGGAACTATCCACTCACACAAGGAGGAGGGCTTATGGTCAAGAAAGTAATCATGCTATCGGTCGCGGCACTCTTTGGTATGCAGGCAGGCCTCGCAATGGCGGCCAATCCAGACACTGGCCCTGGCTGCGGGCTGGGCAAGCTCGCGTGGGCTGATTATGCGCACCAAAAAAACATCGCGCCGCAGGTGATGATGGCCACTACGAATGGTACGTTCGGGAGTGCGACTTTTGGGATCAGCAGCGGAACATCAGGCTGTACGAACGACGGAAAGGTGATGGCTGAGCACAAGACGACATTGTTCGCTGAGCTCAATTTTGAAAACCTGTCCCAGGAAATGGCACAAGGCCAGGGCGAGCATCTCGCATCACTCGCTACCTTAATGGGTGTGCCGGTTGAGCAACAGACCGCGTTCTTTGCTATGACTCAGGAGCGGTACACCTACTTGGTCAAGGCGGGGGAAGCTTCACCAGTCGCAATGGTGAAAGCAATCAACGACGCAATTGCCGCGCATCCAGTCCTTGCCCAGGCTTCAGCTCGCTAATAATCGACACAGGGCTTCGACCATGAGGTCGAAGCCCTGTGTCTTTCCGGCCCGCTGCTTGTATATCGCTCTACTGTTGTTCACTTTGCTTCTCGCCCCAGTCTTGCCGGTTGATGCTGGTGTGTCTCCCGATAATGCATACCTTGTCGAATTGATCGACAAGGGTCTGCAGGCCAAGCTCGCCAGCGAGCGAGAGTGGCATCTTCTGCTCCACTATAGAGAAAATCTTTTCGGGGGCCATACCAGTGAGCAGGACGACCCGGGATTTTTCATGTCGCCCGATGGGAAAACCGATCCACAGGCAGAACTCGTCGCGACGCTGAGGCAATTCTTCTCCGAGGAACTCATTGGGCGCTCGAAGCAGACGGCTCAATGCGCCTTTATCGCCCGGTACCACTGGTTGCGGGAACGGTTGCAATTCGACGATTCCCGTTTGCCGAAGATGGCATGCGAACGGTTTGACCGCTGGTTCAATGACTTTGAGGCCCAATCGATCACGCTCATTTTCCCCTCTGCCTACTTGAACAATCCCGCATCCATGTTCGGTCACACTTTTCTTCGAATTGATCAGAGGGGCCAGACCGAACAGACCAGAATTCTGGCCTATACGATCAATTATGCGGCGTACGTACCTCCTGACGCTGGAATAGCCTATCCGATCCGTGGCATTTTCGGCGGGTACAGCGGATACTTCTCGACGTATCCTTACTATTTGAAGGTACAGGAATATCGGGACATCGAAAATCGGGATATCTGGGAATATCGCCTCAATTTCTCGGAACATCAAGTACGGCGGCTGCTGATGCACTCGTGGGAAATGGGGAATGCCTCCTTTGACTATTTTTTCTTCAAAGAGAACTGCTCCTACCATCTCCTGGCGCTTCTCGATTATGCCGATCCCACCCTACATCTCACCGACGAATTTCTTGTGTGGACCGTTCCTGCCGACACAGTCCGGCTGATTGCCTCGAAGCCCGGGTTGGTTTCTGACATCGCCTATCGGCCCTCCCGCAGCAACGTGATCCGTCGGAAGCGTGAATCTTTGCCGGGAAGTGAACGAGAACTGGCGCATCGGATCACGCAAGATCTCGGTGAACTCACCACACCCACGTTTGCCCAATTGGGTCTGGCGAAGCAGGCGTTTCTGCTTGATCTTGCGTCGGACTATCTCCGGTATCGGGTCGAGACGACCGATTCCCCGCCGCCCGAGTTGAAGGAGCGAAACCGGGCAATCCTGACTGCCCGCAGCCAACTCCGAATTCCATCTCCGGAGTTCAAGGTGGTGCCCTTTGCGAAACAACCGGAGTTGGGGCACAAGACGTCCCGCACCACGGTGGGCGCCGGCTGGCGGAATGACGATACCTTCGAGGAAATCTCGGTGCGGGCCGGCTATCACGATCTACTCGATCCGGAGGTCGGGTATACGCCGGATGCGCAGATTGAGCTGGCTTCAATAAGCTTGCGTCACTACAACCGCGTCGATCAGACGAGGGTTGAACGGGCGACACTGGCCAATGTCATGTCCCTCTCACCGATTGACTCGGTCTTTCATGCACCATCGTGGAAGATCAATATGGGCATGAATACGATTCGTTTCGGCGACTGTCAGCTCTGCAGCAACGGTGTGGTCAATGGCGGCATCGGAGCGGCGGTGGAATCTCACTGGCTGAAACGGGAAGTCTTCTTCGCCTTTGCAGAAGCAGAAGCGAACTACAGCAATGCGTATGATGAACGACATCGAATCGGTGGTGGAAGTACCGTGGGTATGTTGACGGATCTGACAGATCGATGGAAACTCATGGCGACCGGTTCGTACTTGGGATATGTACTTGGAGACAAGTCCGATGACATCAGGTGGTTTGTCGGGTCGCGTTATACGTTGAGTCAGAACTGGGCGCTCAGGCTCGACTACAACCACCGCGACCGCGACAACGATGTGGTCTTCAGCATGCAGGCGTTCTTCTGAGCGCCTCGACCTCGCCGTCTCGGAAGTCATCGTTTTATCGTTGACATCTTTCCAATACTGTATATACTCGCGCCCATAGTACTGCTACGTACTGAGATGGATACTCAGATTGCTCGCTAACAAGCTCCGGACTCTAACCATCACAAGGAGGATTCATGAAGCAGATAAAAGTTGCGTTGGCACTCGTAGGAATTACGGCGGCAGCGTTTAGCCTGGCTGCCTGTCAGATCGTCGCCTCACCGATGGCTGGTACAACTTTCAACGAGACGAAGTACGGAAACATCGCCACGGCTGAAACCGCTACCACCAAGGAGGGTAAAGCCTGCGGTACGTCGATTCTGGGGGCGTTTGCCCAGGGTGATGCGAGTATCGTTGCTGCCAAAGCCAATGGTGGAATCACGAAAGTCACGTCAGTGGATCATTACGCCAAGAACATCTTGGGGATCTACGGCGAATGGTGCACGATCGTCAAGGGCAACTGATTCTCGAACATCCGCAATCGAAGGGGCCTTTGGGGTAGAAGCCCCAGAGGCCCTTTTATTTTGGCCGGCGCTGCTGACCAAAGTGCGGTAGGGTAGGCTCGAGATGTGGTCATTCCCATTGGCGCTCCCTGTTTTCTTCTCGTTGTCGCTTGCCCTCATGATTGTATTGCTGCAACCCGGCTGGGTTGCAGCCGCTGAGACCGCCGACGTAGATGTTGGCCTGTACGCACTGGGGGCATTTCCATCAGATCAAGGCCTCGTTGCCCAGGGGGGCAACTCCTCGGATGCCAGGATTGCCGATGGGGCTGGAGCCGGTATCAAAGCCGCGGTGTTCCCGCACTATTTTGGAAACATCGTCGGGGTCGGATTGGAGTTTTTCGGTCACGGGAGTGAGATTACATTTTCTTCGTCGGCGCCCACAGGGCCTACTGCTAGTACAAACCTCTGGGTCTTCAATTCGACGGTGAATTTGACTCTTCGCTACCCCGGGAAGGCGTTTGTCCCTTACATCGGGGTCGGGGGTGGTTATTCGAGCGGAGTGCTCACCCATGCCAACATTCCTGGTCGTTCGGACCGTGACTTTGAAGGTTCATGGACGTTGAGCTATCAATTCTTTGGCGGACTGCAAGGCAATCTGACTGAAAAGGTGTTTCTGTTCAGCGAGTACAAATACCTCTCGGCCGACTACCACTGGAAGGAACTCGCGCTGGATTTCCGCTCCCAGTATGCCTTGTTCGGCATCGGGCTGCGTTTCTAGCAGGATGCTGAAAAAGTCCGCCAGCATCGTTCTCGCTTCTCTCAGAGGCTCAACGTACCGAAGCGTACGCCTCGCCTCTTCGCTCGCTGCGGCCTTGCTGGACAGCCTTTTTGAGCATCCTGAGGCTTTTGTGGCATCAACGCCATTCCGTGATGTTCCAACGGTGTGTTATGTATGAACCGAGTGTTTCAGCAGCCTGCTAAATCGGCGTTCTCCAAAGTAAGGCACGATGGGCATCCTTGACCAATTCTTCGTCTATCACCCAGACCCCTGGAAGGATCAGGATTGGAAGGTCCGCAGCAGCTTGCCTCTGGAAGAGGTCTGGTTTCAGTCGGGGGACGGGACGAAGCTGTTCGGCTGGTATGTGGAGGCGCAGGCAGATCGTCCGATCATACTCTGGTGTCATGGCAACGCGGGGAACATCATCAATCGGCTGGAGAATTTGCGCGAACTCTACCGGATCGGATTGTCTGTCTTCATTTTCGACTATCGCGGGTATGGGCGCAGCCAAGGGTCTCCTTCTGAAGAGGGGCTCTATCAGGATGCGATCGGGGCGCATGATTATCTCACGCGAACCAGAATGATTCGTCCGGAGCGCGTCATCATCTTCGGACGTTCACTCGGCGCGGCTGTTGCAGGGGAACTTGCCACGCAGAAGCCTGCCGCTGGATTGATTCTCGAATCGGCGTTTGCGTCCATCGAAGCGGTGGCCAAGTTCCATTACGGGGGACTGCCGGTCCATTGGCTGCTCGGGGCAGGCTTCAAATTAATCGATCGCCTTCCGTATCTCTCGTTGCCGAAGCTGATTATTCACGGCGACAAGGACGACATCATCCCCATCGAGTTGGGCCGGCAGGTCTTCGAGGCAGCCAAGCCACCCAAATTCTTCTACGTCATTGCCGGCGCGGACCATAACAACACCTACCAGGTCGGAGGCGCGGCCTATTTCAAACGGTGGTCTGAATTTGTCCAGACCGCCCTCCAATCCTAGTCTGCGGTCGCGCAGGCGCGCTTCACGCGCCCCTTGTGCATGATGTCTCAAAAAGTGATTGGCGAGCGCACGCGCCATTTGGTAGAGTGCCCGACGGCTAAATTTGCGCGAGACTTGCGAGAAGAGCGAGACGGGCGAAGCGCGCAGAGAGTGACGCGTATCTCGTGAAGCGTGAAGCGTTGGAAGTAGGCGCAAAACATGGAGCGATCGATTCCGAAACGAAATACGCTTCACGCGCGAGAGCAAAGGGTCGTCGATTGCAGCAAGCGCGTTCATGAGGAAAGCAGGTTACTAAGGAGGCCGGGCTGATGATTCTCTGTCGTCTACTAGCGTTCGGTCTGCTGGGTTTCGTGATCGCGCTTGCCAGTGGTTGTGCCGGGAAATCCGGCACAGTGCTGCCACAGGGATTGAGTGACACGACGCTGGTGGCGGGCCAGGCTGCTGCGCCGGCCCCCTCGCCGCCGCCAGGCACCCAATCGGATGAACCGTTCGATCCCTTTGCCAGGGCCGGTGAGGGAGCTGGCGAGGAATATGATCCCTGGGAGCCAGTGAACTCCAACATCTTCGAGTTCAACCTCAAGCTCGATCGCTATGTGCTCAAGCCGGTGGCAAAGGGCTACAATTTTATTATGCCGGATCTGGCTCAGGTCGGGGTCAGCAACTTCTTCTATAACGTTCGCTTTGTCCCTCGTTTCCTGAACAATATCTTCCAGGGGAAGATGAAAGGCGCCGGTATCGAGTTGGGGCGGTTTGTGATCAACAGCACCGTCGGCATTGCAGGATTTATCGACGTTGCGAAAAAGATCGATCTGGTAACGCCGGAAGAGGATTTGGGACAGACACTGGGTTTCTACGGAGTCAAGCCGGGCCCCTACCTCGTGTTGCCGTTCCTGCCACCCTTCACCGTTCGGGATTTTGTGGGATTTGTCGGCGACGTGTTTCTCAACCCGATCAACTGGTTGGTCTTACCGATCATTGAAGTCGAGGGTGTACCCTCCGCAATCGACCACGAGGATCGTATGACGACGAGCATCATCCAGACCGGGTCCCGCGTGGGTGAGGTGATTAATGACCGGTCTCGGAATCTCGAAAAGTTTCAGGGAGTTGAGGAAGCGACGTTGGACCTCTATACAGCCGTCCGCAACGCCTATCTGCAGAAACGCTCCCAGGCAATCGCGGAATAACGAAGCCCGGTTTGTTTAGTTCATCTTGTTGGTCTGGTTTGTTTGGTTGTGAACGAGAGAAACCAGATGAACCAAATAGACCAAATAAACTAAACAAACATTTTTACCGTATCAGGCCCAGTTCCCGACCGACTGTGGCAAAGGCCGCGACGGCTCGCTCTAGCTGTGCCTGCGTATGGGCCGCCGACATCTGGACACGAATCCTTGCCTGACCTTCCGGCACAACCGGGTAACTGAACCCCACGACATAGATCCCTTCCTGCAATAGTCGATCTGCCATTTTGGTAGCGAGTGAGGCGTCACCCAGCAAAATCGGAATGATGGGATGCTCGCCGGGAATCAGTCGAAATCCCAGTGCAGTGAGTTGTGCGCGGAAAAAGGCCGCATTCTCTCGCAACCTGATCCGTAACTGGTCTCCTTGAGCCACGAGGACCACGGCCCGTCGGGCCGCTGCGGCAATGACCGGCGGGAGTGAGTTCGAAAACAAGTAGGGTCGCGACCTCTGCCGCAGCAGCTCGATGACTTCCTTCCGTCCGGTCGTAAACCCGCCTGTCGCGCCGCCCAATGTTTTTCCCAGCGTACTGGTGACGATCTCGATCCGATCGGCGACGCCGAAATGGTCCGGGGTGCCTCGCCCGTTGCGCCCGAGCACACCGGTCGCGTGACTGTCGTCCACGATCACCGCTGCATCATACCGATCCGCCAGCTCGACGATTCGATCGAGTTTCGCGAGATCGCCGTCCATGGAGAAGACTCCGTCCGTCGCAATCAAGCGAAGGCGACACGATACCGCCTCGCGCAGCTTGGTCTCCAGATCCTCCATATCGGAGTGCGTATAGCGGAGCCTGGTGGCCTTGCAGAGCCTGATGCCATCGATGAGGCTGGCGTGGTTCAAAGAGTCGCTGATGACGGCGTCTTGCTCCCCGAGAAGTACTTCAAAAAGTCCGCCGTTGGCGTCGAAGCAGGAACTATAGAGAATTGTGTCCTCGGTACCCAAAAAGGTGCTGAGTGCTTGTTCAAGTTGTATATGAAGATCCTGCGTGCCGCAGATGAACCGGACCGAGGCCATACCGTAGCCATGCTCTTGCAGTCCGGCAGCAGCGGCCTGTCTGATGTCGGAGTGGTTGGCGAGTCCCAGATAGTTGTTGGCGCAAAGATTGAGGACCTCACCTTGAGCCACACGAATCTCAGCCCCCTGCGGGCCAAGGATCTGTCGCTCGGATTTGTAGAGCCCCGCCGCGCGGATTTCTGCGAGTCGTTCTGAAATAGTTTGCTTGAGCGAGTGATACGCCATCTTTTTCGTGAAGCGTTAGGCGTCAGGGGTAAGGCGTGAAACGTGAAGCGCTGGCAAGAACGGAGCACGGGTTTCCATCACCTTACGCCTGACGCCTAACCCCTTACGGAATCAAGACCACTTTCCCGCATTGGCCTGAATTGATCAATTCGAATCCGCGCGCAAAGTCTCTCATCGGAAACGTATGGGTGATCACCGGCTTGATATTGAGTCCTGCCTGGAAGAGACCGGCCAAGCGATACCAGGTTTTGAAGAGCCGGCGGCCTGTCACCCCATACACGCGGATGCCTTTAAAAATAATTTCGTTTGGCAGGTCAAAACACACGGACCCGGTTGGAATACCAAAAAGCGTGACGCGACCTCCGTTCTTCACGGCATTGAAAGCCTGGTGTAGTGCGGTGGGGTTCCCCGACATTTCGAGCGAGGCGTCGACGCCCTCACCGCCGGTGATGTCACGAATGGCGGCGGCGATGCGGTCCGCCGTCTCGGTCTTGGCGTTGAGCGCATGATCGACGCCGACCTGGCGGGCAAGGTCCAGGCGATACGCGCTGGCATCCGTGGCAATGATCATGGCAGCCCCGGCTGTTCGTGCGACGGCAGCAGCGAAGAGTCCGGTCGGACCGCATCCAGTGATCAAGACCGTCTGTCCGGTGAGGTCTTCGACTAAGGCTGCGTCGACTGCGTTGCCGAGCGGTTCTTGAAGGCAGGCGAGTTCCGGTGGGAGGGTAGGCGAAGACTTCCAGAGCACCGTTTCGGGCAGGACCAGGTACTCTGCGAATGACCCGTCTCTATCGACCCCGAGAATACGGTAATTCTTACACACATGCGCCTGTCCGGTTCGACATTGGAAGCAGTGACCACATGTGAGATGCGACTCGGCGGCGACGTAATCTCCCGTCTTGACGAGCGTCACATCCGAGCCGACTTCCACGACTTCACCACACATTTCATGGCCGATGATGCGCGGCGGGTGGATACGGCTGTGCGCCCACGGATCCCAATTGTAGATATGGGCATCCGTCCCGCAGAGAGAGGTGGCCTTGACGCGAACGACCGCATCGGTGGGGCCTGGTTTCGGATCCGGCCTATCGGAGGCGGTCAACCCCGGTCCTGTCGATGTCTTCACGAGGGCTTGCATTATGTCATTGTATACCACTCGCTCGATCCCGCCTACCCTTCCTGGGGGTTGCGCCGGAATGAGCGAGATCGGTAGGATGCTGCCTATCAGGATGCTGAAAAAGTCCGCCAGCATCGTTCTCGCATCGCTCAGAGGCTCAACGTACCACAAGGGTACGCCTCGCCTCTTCGCTCGCTGCGGCCTTGCTGGACGGCCATTTTGAGCATCCTGCATGGGGTACCACTGTTATCCAAGACGCGCAGACCAGTGAAATTTACACGTACCCACAGAGTATTTCCACAGCCTGCTATCCATGCACTGCACTACCGAAATGTTATGTTGTTGGCAGGGGTCTGTTGTGCGGCGGTCGCCTGGCCTGGCCCCATCCTACCAGCACATGCCCAATCATCGTCGCAGACGGCTTCTTCATCCGGTCCCACGAAGCGGTGGGTTCAGTTCGAGTTGAGCCAGGCGGAGTCCATAGGGGACCCGCAACCGGGCAAGCCCGTCACGCTGACAATTTTCCTGAGAGGCGTGACTTCGAGCACAACTCCAGTGGTCGCGATCTGTGAATCGATTGCGTTTCGAGGTCAAACGGTCACTCTTGAGCCAGATGCAGAGTCGATGGCATTGAAAGGAACCGTCATGCTCGAACCAATTCTAATGAGTCGGACTACTGTCCCGCCCAGAGCGGCGCGAGTCCAAGTGACGTTTGCTCGGTCCCGCCAGGAGAAACTCGAACGGTTCATGCAACGGGTCGTGTATCTGACAATGGATCGCTCGGAGCCGGTGAATGAGAGTCATGAGTCGTCGCCTGTTCACCAGGAGGAGTCGCAAAGCGACATCGTCATCTTGCAAGAAGTACAATCGGACGTGGAGCCGGTAGCAACGGGTACTTTAGCCGAGGAGGATCTCGTCCCGTTTCCCTCATCAGGAGAGGGGGAAGCCTACTGGCAGTATGTGAGCCATCTCATCAGCCGAAGTTGGGCCCGCCAGGTCCGTGGAGTCAGGCATAGGCCAACCAGTGAAACGGTGAAGGTCCGTTTCAAATTGTTTCCCAACGGCCGCGCCCAGCTGATCGAGATTGAGAAAGGCTCCGGTGTGCGCGAAATCGATGAGGCTGGAATCTATGCGGTGGTCAATGCTCAACCGTTCCTGCCGTTCTCCAGCGAGCTGGGGGAGGGTGCAGTGGACGTGCACATCCGGATGCGAACCGGTAGTCGGGGACAGTCGCGCGACGTGCAGTCCGTCGGGATTCGGTCAACTGGCAAGTCTCATGCATTGGACCAGCCTTTGAAGAAGTAAGAGGAGGATTCATGCCGAAGATGTGGCTCATGCTTCTATGGCTTGGAGTGCTGGCGTGGTTTCCGCCTGCAGTTTACGCAGAACCGGCTCGTTGGAACCTGGATCATGAACATTCGACGATCGAGTTTCGCATCACCCACATGGTCGTCTCAAAAACTACGGGCCAATTCACAGACTATGCCGGCTACATCGACATGGATGCCGAAGACGGAACGGTGACGGCGATTGAAGCCACGATCAAAGCCGAGTCGGTGAACACCAATCACATAAAGCGGGACGCCCACTTGCGGAATGCCGAATTTTTAGACGTGAAACTGTATCCGACGATCACCTACAAGATGAAAAACTACAAGAAGACCTCAGAAGGCTTTACCGCTATGGGAGACCTGACACTGCACGGGGTGACGAAGGAAGTGCTCCTCACGGGCCGCTATAATGGGTCGACGAAAGACCCCTGGGGCAATACCAGGGCCGGCTTCAGCGCAGAGGGGAAACTCAATCGCAAAGACTTCGGGATGATCTGGAACAAGACATTGGATAATGGCGGGCTTGTTGTGGGCGATGAGGTCCAGATACGACTGGATGTCGAATGCATCAAAGCCAAACCCTAGCAGGCTGTTGAAAAAATCCGCCAGCTTCGTTCTCACTTCGCTCAGAGGCTCAACGTACCACAAGGGTACGCCTCGCCTCTTCGCTCGCTGCGGCCTTGCTGACGGCCTTTTTGAACAGCCTGCATCGTTTTGATCTCCTAGGGAGTCAAAGGCACTGATGATGAACGCGATGGTTCTGGATCATACAGCGGACGTGGGGACCTCCCCGCTACAGTTGCGGGAGATTCCAATACCTGAGCCGGGCCTCGGAGAAATTTTGGTCCGCGTCTCTGTCTGTGGAGTTTGCCGGACGGATCTTCATGTCATCGAAGGTGAGTTGCCAAACCCCGCGCTTCCGCTCATTCCTGGCCACCAGGCAGTCGGGATTGTCAGTCGGGTCGGCGTGGATGTGACTGAACGGAAAGTCGGCGAACGAGTCGGAATCGCCTGGCTGCAGCACACATGCGGCCTGTGCGAATTTTGTGCAGGCGGGCGAGAGAATCTCTGTGAGCATGCCAGATTCACCGGCTATCAGGTCGACGGCGGCTACGCAGAGTATGCGCTCATCCCGGCAGCGTTTGCCTATCCGATTCCGCCGGTGTTCAGTGATGAAGAAGCCGCTCCCCTCCTCTGTGCCGGGATCATTGGCTACCGGGCTCTGCGTCTGAGTGGAATCCAACCAGGCCAACGGCTCGGCCTCTATGGGTTTGGCGCATCCGCGCACATTGCCATTCAGATCGCTCGCCATTGGGGCTGTCAGGTCTATGTCAGTTCCTTGAAACCAGAGCATCAACGTCTGGCGCATAAGTTGGGCGCCGCATGGGTGGGTGGGGCGACGGACAGTCCGCCGGACAAGCTCCACAGCTCGATCATCTTTGCGCCGGCCGGTGAGTTGGTCCCGCCGGCCCTGCGTGCATTGGAACGAGGCGGCACGCTGGCCATTGCCGGTATTCACATGACGCCCATTCCCTCCCTCGACTACGATCGCGAGGTCTTTGGCGAGCGAACCATCCGAAGCGTCACGGCCAATACGAGGCAGGATGGCCTCGATCTGCTTCGGGAGGCTGCTGCGATTCCCATTAAACCCCACAGAGTTCTCTTCCCACTTGAAGAGGCCAACCGGGCATTGCAGGCTCTCAAGTCCGGATCATTTCAAGGCGCGGCGGTCCTTTCGATTTCCGGCTGACGCTGGCAAACCGGTCCCTCTGCTATGGTACAGTGAGCGGCAATGTCACGAGTCCTCGCGATCCGGCTTCTCGCGATAAGCGTTGGGGCCAATGCACCGACCTGGGCGTTGGAATTCACCGCCGATCGCATCACCAACATCGACGGTCGTACCGGCAAAGATGCCTCTTACTCTCTAATGTTCCACTCTATGAGGAGAAGCATATGGAGCGAGAACTGACCCTGCTGGCTGAAACAGTCCGGAAGGCTGGAGCGAAGGTGCGCGAATTGGTCAGGAGTGGATTTGAGGTACAGACGAAATCAGACCACTCGCCGGTCACCACGGTTGACCTCGAGGTCAACCGTATCCTGCATGAGATGCAACGCCGGGAGTTTCCATTGGACGGATGGCTCTCGGAAGAGTCTCCCGACGATTCAGCGCGACTGACTCGTCCACGAGTCTGGATCGTGGACCCCATCGACGGCACAAAGGCGCTGGTGAAGGGAATGCCGGAATTCTGCATTTCTGCCTCGTTGGTCGAACGGGGTGTACCGGTCGTCGCTGCAATCCTGAATCCCTCGACGGACGAGCTCTTCACCGCGGTACGCGGCGGTGGACTGTTCTTGAATGGGGCACGTGTGACGATCTCGGCCGATCAGAAGACTGATCCTGTGATCATGGTCAATGCGTGGGAACTCCGGACCGACCGATGGTCAATGCTCGCCAAGACCGTCCGCTGCCGCCCCATATACTCCATCGCCTACGCGCTGGCCCTAGTCGCCGCCGGTCGCATCCAGGCCGCCTTGACTATCGAGCCGGAAAACGAATGGGATCTCGCGGCAGGAGTGCTGCTGATCGAAGAAAGCGGCGGGACCGTCCGCGACGCAGATGGAAAAGCCTTCGCCTTCAATCAGCCGACACCAAGATTTCGCGGCGTCATCGCTATGGCTACCACAATCGACCGGGATCTACGAGCGCAACTCCAGACCCATGCAGAACATGCCAACGCTCATTCACAGCTACAGCAGCCTGCTCCATAACCAGCGCCTCGCTACCCTCTCCAAACTTGCTGCAGATGCCCTATCTTGAGGGTGCAAAGGCTCGCTCCCATAGTCGATATTGGTTGTGCGCAAGAAAAATGCCTCTATACTTGATCATGCGACGACCAGCCGATCGCGCGCGTGAACAGGTTTTCTAGGCCGGGCACAGGGGGACAAGTGCTCAGCCGGAGGCCTGGGAACACGGAGGCCTATTCGTCGTGATAGGGCTGGGATGGTGTCGGATCGAGCAAGAAACAGACGGCCGTGGGTTGTCAGCCGAGAAGCCAGGCCAATGTCGGTCACGCTCCTGGAACGAACGAAATAGGAACGATGCAAAAGGCAGCCCATAGAGCTATCGAACCACGTGCCTACGATGCCTTGATCCAGGAGGGCCTCATCCGCCAGACGGACCTCGTGAAGGCCATCCAGGAATCCCTGCAGGGAGCGACCGACTTGGAAGGCCTGCTGCTCGAGAAATACCGAATCCCGAAAGCCGCACTCGGCAAAACCCTGAGCGCGTTTTTCGACTGTCCCTATATTCCATACGACGAACGGACCCTGGCTGATCCCCAACTCCTCAATAATCTCAGTAAAGACTATCTCCGAAGGCACCATTGGCTGCCCCTGAAACAGCAGGGTGATATTCTGGATGTCCTGATCGATAACCCCCACGATCTCGATAGAGGTCATGACATCCGGCGCTCATTCCCCGGCATGACGATCCGGTACGCGTTAGGCCTACGGTGCGATATCGAGCGGTTCCTGAGTGACACGATCGGAGACACAGACTGTGGGTCTATTGCGGATACATTGGGCGAGCTGGTCCACGACGCGTACCAGGAACAGTCTCTCGACGTCAATTCCGACGGCATTGACGAGAACGATTCCGCGATCGTACGGCTCGCGAATCAGATCATTGCCGAAGCATTCCGGCATGACGCCTCCGACATCCATATTGAACCCTACTCGGACCGCAAGGAGACGGCCATTCGTTTTCGCGTAGATGGGACGTGCTCCACGTACATGAAGATTCCCGCGATCTATCGGCGAGCTCTGGTGTCTCGTATCAAGATCATGTCCAGTCTCGATATATCCGAACGACGGAAACCGCAGGACGGGAAGATCCGATTCAAGATGAGCCAGGATCGGGAAATTGAGCTGCGCGTAGCGACATTGCCGACCGCCGGCAACAACGAAGACATCGTCATGCGTCTGCTCTCGGCGAAGGATCCGCTCCCGCTCGATGCCATGGAGTTTGCTCCAGCCACCCTTACGAAGCTCCTGGAGATCGCGGAGAAACCGCACGGCATCATCTTGTGCGTCGGCCCCACCGGATCAGGAAAAACGACGACTCTGCATGCTCTGCTTCGCCATCTCAATACAGACGAACGAAAAATCTGGACGGCGGAAGACCCCATCGAGATCACTCAGGAAGGGCTTCGCCAGGTGCAGGTCCATCCCAAGATTGGGTTTACCTTCGCGTCCGCCATGCGATCGTTCTTGCGAGCCGACCCGGATGTCATCATGATCGGTGAGATGCGGGATAGGGAAACTGCTGATGTGGCCATCGAGGCCTCACTGACCGGCCACCTGGTCTTGAGCACGTTACACACAAATGGGGCGGTCGAGACTGTGGTCCGTCTCCTCGACCTGGGCTGCGACTCCTTCAACTTTGCCGATGCCATGCAAGGGGTGCTGGCAAAACGCCTGTGCAAGCGGATCTGTGTCACGTGCAAAGAACTATACCATTTGACGGCGCAGGAGTACGATAAATTGGTGCACGGATACGGTGCGCAGGCCTGGGAAACACTCGGACTGAGTTATGGCGAGAACTTTCAGGTCTACCGAGGGCGTGGGTGTAGCACCTGCAACCAGACAGGCCTCAAAGGTCGGGTTGCCTTGCACGAACTCCTATGCGGATCGGATGAACTACGAAACCTGATCCAGAACCGGGCCAAGACATCGGAAATGCAGAGCCTGGCTGCGAAGGAAGGAATGATTACACTTGTGCAGGACGGGATTCTGAAAGTGCTCGCGGGCCTGACCACCTATGAACAGGTCCGTTCCGTCGCCATGAAATAGCCGGCCATATCTCGCCGTGGTCGACGCCCTCAGGTCGTAGATTCCAGTGCCTTGACAAAGTTCTTCAGCCGTCCCTCTTCTTCAGGACGAATCTTGATAAACTCAACACCGAACCTTGTTGCAGATGACCATCGGACCGCGGCCAGATCGACTTGGATCGGCTCTTCTCCCGCCCGGAGTTGCATCATCATCTGTAGATAGGCAGCAACGTCGGCAATGGTTTCAGCAGTGATGGCACAACCCTCGCCCGACACATTCAAGATCGTACCCTCGCCAGACAGCTGATCTCCCTTGAACGAGACAGGAAATTGTACTGCGAATCGGGTATGTTTACGTCCTTTCATCAGGCTCCCTGCTGGTCATCAGCCTATGGCGTGATATGTTTCCCACGGTTCCGCAGAGTATCGCTGCGATGCGTACGAGAAGCCTTTTTTCGAAGATGAAAGGTTCCGCCCTTGAGCGTCGGTGCCTGATCGGCCCCGATGCGGCTGTACCACCAGCGACCCTCCCCTTCTGAAAAATCAGGCGAGAATTCGACTGCAAACCCTCCGTCCCGGTTATTCTCCTTCTGATACCACTTACCTTGCCAGGTATGACCGACGAACGTATATGTCTCGAAGCGCCCATCCTTCCAGTTATAGCGACCGTTTCCCTCCCCGTCGAGTGTCACTCGATCGACCGCACCATCTGTATCGACATATTCCCATTCACCGGCGAGGACATGGCGGTCACCGGGCTGAGAGCCAGGCGGTGGAGGAGAGAAATCCATGGGAACAGCCTGATGAGCCACCGGCTTGGCGCAAGCAGCGGCGAGCAACGCGGGAACAATAAGGAGAGAGAGTGCGACGTTTCGTAGGAGCATAATGACAAGTCAACATGAATCGCGGCATCCTACTTACCATTTTGATGAAGGTGCAGACAAGCAGTCGAGTGCAACAGGTTAAGGTCGAGGTTAAGGTTAAGCGTCTGTCAGGCTCTGGCTTTCTTGGCCTTAATCTCAACATTGACCTGCCCAAACTCTGCAGGGATATTTCAAACAGACTGTTACCCAAGTCGTGCGATCCGGCTGCAGGCATCGTCGATATCGGCATCGATTTTTGCATAACTGAATCGAATGAACCGACTTCCTCCAGGCCCGGAAAAGAAAGCTTCGCCTGGCACACCGGCCAAGCCGATCGTCTTGAGGAGGAACATCGCCCGCTCTTTGCCCGTTGCGCCGGGCAGACGCGACGTATCGGCCAGCACGTAGTAGGCGCCCTGTGGAATCGACGGGGTCAGGCCTGCCTGAGTCAAGGCCCGGCAGAACCGATCGCGCTTCCGTTGATAGTCGCGGGCCAGGTCGCGGTAGAAGATGTCGGGAAGTTCCTGAATTCCCACTGCGACTGCCGCCTGCAACGGCGTCGGGGCGCAGACATAGAGCAGATCGTTCATCGCTCCGATCGCCTGCGCCCAACGAGCTGCCGCCACACTGTAGCCGATCCTCCAGCCGGTAATGCTGAATGTCTTCGAGTAACCGCCGATGGTGATCGTCCGGTCAGCCATGCCAGGCAGACTTGCCAGGCTCACATGTGTTCGATCGTCGTACAGAAAGTACTCGTAGATTTCGTCGGTGAACAGGAACAGATCATGCTGGAGCGCAACGGCCGCTATGGTTTCCAGTTCTTGCCGGCTGAATATTTTCCCGGATGGGTTCCCCGGCGAGTTCACAATGATCGCCTTCGTTCGGGGAGTGACTGCGCACTCCACATCGGCTGAGGAAAAGATCCAATCGGGAGCCCTCAACTTTACCATCACCGGAACCGCCTCAACCGCCAACAGCGCGCTGATGTGGTACTGGTAGTAGGGCTCAAAGAGGATCACCTCGTCGCCGGGACTGAGCAGCGCCAAGCAGGCACAATGAAACGCTCCGGTCGCTCCGGCACTGATCGTAATGTCTGTTTCGGGGTCAGCCACTATACCGTTGTATTGCGCAAGTTTCTTGGCGACCGCCTGCCGTAGTTCGGGCAATCCGTCGAATCGCGAGTAGATATTCTTTCCTTGCTCCATCGCCTCCGCCGCGGCTCGAATCACCACCGGTGGAACCGGCGTGTCACAAACCCCTTGCGCCATGTTGAGTCCCTTTGCCTGCACACAGGCTTGGGTCATCGCTCGAATCTCCGAATGGGCCAATGTGGCCATTCGTCTGTTGATGTGCCGTTCCATCGTCGCATTCCTCCCTGACCCAAGAACCTCTTTTGTCGCAGAGCTGGTCCGGTTAGGTCAAGGGGGCGGAGCAATCGGCGGGGGAAGTCCAAGGCAGTCAGCAGCCCGTCCTACACGCGCTTATTCTCTTTATTGGGCGAGGGCTTCTGGTGGGAACGGAACATTTCGTAGTTCCGCAATACTTTTTTCACGTAGGTACGGGTTTCCCGAATGCGCGGAACTTTGCGATTTTTGACCCGATGGACCCCTGCATTGTAGGCCGCTAAAGCCAGGGGAAGATCATCTTGGTAGAGATTCAATAGATGTCGCAGTTGCTTGGCGCCTCCTCGGATATTCTGGATGGAATCGTAGGCGTCGCCGACGCGCAACGTCTCTGCGGCAGCCGGGGTCAGTTGCATCAATCCGATTGCGCCCTTGCGAGAGACGGCATGCTGGTGAAAATCAGATTCGGTCTTGATGACCGCACGCAGCAGAGCAGGATCGAGACGGTATTTCTTCGCGTACCAGCTGATGGCCCGGCGGATCTCCGCATTAGAATACCGAGGGTAGGCGCCGTCATAGTCAGGTTTCGTGTGTGTGGGAGTGGCTACGATCAGCAGACAGAACAGAACCAGCGCACAAACTGGGGGTAACAGGCTTGAATAGAGAGGTCTCCTTTCTGTGTTGTTGGCCATGGTGGGCACCTATACCCCATATACAAGAGAACCCACAGAAAGGTCTCAAGATCCATGCCGAACCTGGTCTCCACTAACATGCGGATAGGATAGGGGAAACGACCACTATGCCATCGAGCCAAATGTGGCCCGATCTGGACAATGTGGACGTTTGGGAACTGTCAGCGTGCCCCGCAGGATAGGCGCGCGAGACACGCGAGACTGGCGGGAAAAGCGGGACGGGTGAGATGGGGGCTATGGTTCATCTGGTCTATCTGGTTTATTGTGTTTATCTGGTTAGTTTCGTTCAACCAAACAAACCAGACAGACCGAATAGACCAAATGAACAAGGCTGGCTAGAGCAAATCGCCGATCAGCTTGACCGCCTCTTCCGGAGAGGCAGCGGCATGGACGTGATGCGGCGCGAGGTTCTTGAACAAGTTCACCCCGGCCTTATTGGCTCCCAGAAGAATTACGGTCTTCTTGGCCTTCAACGCCAGTGCGACTTCTGAGACGGTTCCTGTGCCACCGAGCCCACAGGCCACAATGATGTCGCTGGACATCACGTTCACGTTATTGCGGGCCTGGCCCAGGTCCGTCACAATCGCTACATCCACATGCCGAGACACCCCCACCTTGGCATCCGGCAAAATTCCAATCGTCAAGCTGCCGGGCACTGACTTCGCACCCTCGCTGGCCGCATCCATCACACCGCTCGCACGCCCTCCCGTCAATACCACCCACCCTTGGCGTGCAATGAGTTCTCCCAAGACCTTGGCATCAGCCAATTCTCGAATACCGGCCTTAGCCGGACCCATAACGCCAATCACTGGCTTTCTTGTCGATTGTCGGATCGGACGTTTCACGGACCCACCTCCCCGGGCTGGCCCGCATTATTCACGAAGGCTTCTGCTGCAACCGCCGATACGCTGTTCCGACGGGCGCGCTCGCCACTCAGTCGGTCAACATACTGTTCAAGTATGCTTCCCTCCTTCCCGGCTGCGCTTGTCCGTCTCACAATGCGTCTCAGCGGTTTCGTCACGAACCCTCATGAATAATGCGGGCAGAGTATCGGCACAGGTTGCTGGGCTAGAAATATACACCGGGGGAGAAGGAGTTGTCGCGGCGGGACTGGCTCCCTCCGTCGCCTCTGGGCTGAGGAGGGTGCCTGTCCCACCCCTAGGACGGAGACAGGCACCAAAAAGAAGGGTGCCAGTCTCCAACATCGCAGTAGCAGAACCGCGCTTGAATCATGCGGGTTATGGATTTCCCCACAATTCCTCCAACCGCTTGGCGCGACCGCAGTTGTATTTGTAGACCTTGTAACGGAAAGGATTTTTCTTGTAGTAGTCCTGGTGGTACTCCTCGGCCGGGTAGAACTGTGAGGCCATCACGATCTGCGTGACGATCGGCTCATTAAACCGTTTCGACTGTTCGATCGCCTGTTTGGAGGCGTCCGACGCACGTTTCTCTTCCTCTGTCTGGAAAAAAATAGCGGAGCGATACTGGCTGCCGTGGTCGCAGAACTGTGCATTCGGTGTAACCGGATCGACATTATGCCAAAAGGCGTCCAGTAACCTCTGGTAACTCACCTTGGCCGGGTCATAAACGACTTCGACCGATTCCGCATGGCCCGTCCGCCCAGCCGACACTGCTTCATAGCTCGGATTAGCAACCGTACCCCCCATATAGCCTGAAGTCGCGGACAACACCCCTTCGACCTTTTCAAAGGCTTCTTCCATGCACCAGAAACAGCCCCCCGCGAAGTAGGCTTTGCTGGGAATTCCATTTCCCGCAGCCTGGCTGGCCGACTGAACAGTCCAAGATCCTATGAGGAAAATGGCCAGAGCAAAAACTGACAGGGTTGCTCGTCTTCTCATGGGATTGTCCTCCTCACTGATTCAGTCGAATATCGTCGCACAGCCTTACATCTCACGTGCGTGGAGTAGCGGGACAGGCACCCTCCTCAGCCCAGAGGCGACGGAGGGAGCCAGTCCCTTGGACTCGCCCATCACATCCGAGAATTAGACGGACTGTAGTCTGCATGGGCCCAGGCTTTCTTGAAACGCTCCTCTGCCTCAGCAGCCTGATCGTCTTTCTGTTGGATACTGAGGCTCTGGATTAGTCCGGTCAAGGCCCAGCCGTTGTCCGGATGGTGTAGGAGATCCGCGTGATACACCGCTTCAGCTTCGGATGGGCGATCGGCCGACAAGAGCACAGCGCCCAAGTGATGCCGCACGGACAGGGGCCAGAGCGGCGGCTCGGAATAGGGGAGCGCTTCTTCCATTTTGACTGCCTCTTCAAGCAACCGGATCGCGTCATCATAATGTTGACGGCGCGCAGCAAGCTCTCCTGCCAGAACCCGCTCAGCAATCTTGAGAAGCGCCCGCTCAGTCTTTTCTTCTGGCGTACGATCACGACGGATCTGCTTCGTGAGACCGGCCAAGACCACATGTTCCCCTTCAGCTCCGGGAAGCCGACCTGTCGCCACGAGGGCGAGCCCTCGACCCAGCCGCCACATTCCATCCAACAACCGCAATCCCTTGGGAGGCGCTGGCTCCCGGAGTAACTCCTCCCACCGGCCAAACCGTATCATCGAGAAGATCGGCGCCGATAGGTAGAGTTCTTTCCCGCGATCCTTCCGGACCTCCTCCAGTGCGATCGTGGCGGTCAAGTCGCGCGCCGCTTTCAGAGCATCGTCATTGCGCCCCTCCATCATCAAGGAGGCCCAGAGAAAATGGAGATTGTGGGTGTAATACCCGTCTGCATATTCGCCCCCCTGGTTCCGGCCGGCCAGATATAGTTGATCGACATGGGCCGCCTCCTGATTCCGTTCGACCGCTTCGTGGTACTTCCCAAGCTTCATGTAAATGTGGGCGGGCATATGAACAAGATGACCGGCTCCCGGCATCAGACCGGGCAACCGTTCCGCACAGGGCAAAGCCCGTTCCGGCTGCTGTGACGCCTCGACTGCATGAAGGTAGTAGTGGCAGGCTCCTGGATGGTCGGGGTTCTGCGCGAGTACGGACTCCAACGTCGTGACGATCTCCTCGGTGCCCGGCTGTGGTCTCCCGTCCTGCTTCCACAAATCCCAGGGCCGGAGATCCATCAGCGCTTCCGCAAACAGCGTGGCGGCATCGAGGTCATCGGGAAACTGCTGCATCACCAATCGCATGGCCTTCGCATAGGCCTCTTCGAGACCCTTACGCTTCACACCCTTCCGGCCCACGTACCGCGCAGTCAACGCCTCTATATACGCTTGCTCCCGTGGAATCGCGTTGGTTGCCAGCCGTCGGGCCTTCTGAACCATTTCGATCGCACGACGTTCATCTTGCTTCCCCATCTCACTATTGATATTGGGGCCCAGCGCCAATGCAATCCCCCAATAGGGCATAGCCGCCTGCGGATCCTGACGAGCCGCAGCTTCAAACGAACGGATCGCTTCTTCGTGATTGAAGGCATAGACGAGTCGGAGCCCCTGATCAAAGTACTGTTGGGCCAATTCCGATGTAGTGGTGATCGGATGATGGAGGGAACCAAGATCGTCGAAGAGCGGCGAAGCTTCAATCTGGTCAGCAGACGCAGCTTCCACCGGAGAGAACATCACGAGCCAACACATAATACCGATCAGCAAGAAAGTAGCGACCATCGATCCTCGTACAACGTATCTCATTCGAGCGTTTCAAGTTTCATGTTTCTGATTTCAAGTTGTTCGTTTCGAATTGCGGAAACTTCAAGGCCAAACGTGAAACATGAAACGAGAAACTCCACTCCGGGCAAACCTCAGAATCGAGTGACGCTGGAAAAGTTGAAGTCGTTGAGCGTCATCGCCGGCACGAGAAGCTTGCTCGTTTCGGACGTGATGGCTTCAGCCGGATTGGTGAACGCCTCGATCCGGTTGAAGACCCGCAGAGGACTCTCGTGAAATCGAAAATTCTTCACCGCCGACACAATCGCTCCCTTCTCGACGAGAAAGGTGCCGTCCCTGGTCATCCCGGTCAGGGTGAGATCGGTCGGGTTGACCGTTCGGATGTACCAGAAGTTCGTGACGAGGATGGCATGCTCCGCCTGCTTGATCATCTCTTGCAGCGTCGGCAAGGACGATCCCCTCCCTGAGAGGCAGGGGGCATCGAGCGTAGGGATTGGATCGATCCCGTGCGCCTTCGCCGTGAACCGATCGTATGCAAGCTGAGTGAGCACCCCGTCTGAAATCCAGTCAGATGCCATGGTCGGTAACCCCTCGGCTGTGAAACCAATTCCCAGGAGATCCTCGTGCGCCGGCAGATTTCGGAACGTCAGCCGCTCGTCCACGATCAACTTGCCGAGTTTGCCTGAGAATGCACTCGTGCCCTTCTCGTAGGACTTCGCATCGAGCATCCAGAGCAACGAAGACGACAGCCCCGCGACGGCAGCTGGCTCAAGAATCACCGTATAACGCCCCGGTGGCAGTTCGCGTACCTCCAGACCCCGTTTCGCCTTATCGATTGCGGTGAGTGTCCGTTCCTGGATTCTCAAATGGTCGATAGACCGATGGGCCGTTGCGCTCCAGCCAGTGGACTCGCCGGCCTGAGCTGTGAGGCTGAATCGTGCATCGGTCCGTTCCTCATGGGCGAAGAGTCCCGTACTCGCCGCAACACCGACCGATGTAAGCGCCGAAGAGACGATCCCGGCTGCGCCAAGGTTTTCCATCCGGCATTGCCCGATCGCCTCATTCGTATATTCCAACCGACGGGCCGGCCCGGCCACGGCAGTTTCGGCTCGCATTGTCGGAAGCGTCAGATACGATTGTCGCTCAACCGGTGGGAGGTATTCCGGATCGTCCGGCGACAGCTGTGCGATCTCGGTGGCTCTTGTCACAATCTCTTGCACAGCCCCGGCCGTGAAGTCCGTCGTGTTTGCGTTGCCGTGGCGCTGCCCGAACGCCACCATCACGCTCAAAGACCCGCGCCTTGTATCGACGTTCTGGACGATCTGATTGTTGGCAAACCTCGTCGTCCCGCTATGCTGATCGTGCAACGTGACAACCGTGTGGTCCCCGGTCGAACGTTTCAGGACCTGCTCGGCGATAAACTTGAACTCCTCTCGGCTCGTCAACTTCGGCCAGGTCTTGTGGCCAGCTGTAGTCATGATGCGCCAGGCCCCCCAATGACGCTTACGTTGCGAAATCGCGCGTGTGAGGCCGCGTGGGTCATCCAACCGGACTGACCAGGCTGGCCCTTGCCGCACGTGATAAACCCATACCGACGGCGGTGCGAGCGATCCGCAACCGCGTCGCAGCTGCTCCAAAACTCCGGTGTGATGCCATGGTAGATGACATCTCGCACCATGTGTGTTCGTTTCCCGTTTTCGATCAGCCAAAATGCGTCGCCGCCGAATTGGAAGTTATACCGTCGCTGATCGATGCTGAAGGACCCGTGGCCTTCGATATAGATGCCGCGTTTCACGTCGGCGAGCAGATTGTCCAGAGTAGCGGTTCCAGGCTCAAGGCCGATGTTGGCGATGCGGACAATCGGGACACTGCCCCAGCTGTCCGCCCGATTGGACCCGCGTGAGCGGGTCTCCCCGATTTTCGGCGCGACTTCACGGTTTGTGCAATAGCCGACGAATATCCCATCGCGCACGATGTCCCATCGCTGGCACGCCACTCCGTCGTCATCGTAGCCGGTCGCGGCAAGGGTCTCCGGTTCCATATTGTCAGCCACGAGACTCACATGCGGAGAACCGTACCGATAGGTCCCGCGTTTCTCGGTTGTGAGAAAACTGGTGCCTGCATAGTTGGCCTCGTACCCGAGTGCGCGGTCGAGCTCGCTTGGGTGACCACAAGATTCATGCATGGTGAGCGACAGATGCTCAGGATCGAGGACAAGATCGTACAGACCTGGTTTGGTGGTAGGTGCCTTTACCTTCTCGACAGCCTGAGACGCGATGCGCGGGGCCTCGGCGAGGAAATCAGCCTCCTCGATCAGTTCATAACCCATCCGAAGATGCGGAGTATTGAAGCAGCGCGAAGCGAACCGACCGTCATGAACCGCTGTGGCATCGAAATCGCCGCTCGTGGCCAGGAGGTCGAATTCTAGGCGTGATCCTTCAGTTGAGACAAAAAGCTTTCGGTCCTGACGGGCCCAGAGGCTCGCACTGCTCCGCACGACGCCGGGCTGACGATGGACGCACTCCATCGTTTCCAAAAGGAGCGCTGTTTTACTTTCGAGCTTGACGGCAAACGGATCGATCCGCCGCGCCGTGACGACCCGGTCGCGATGAATCGGTTCATCGGCAAGCTTCACTCGTTCACTCGCGAGGGACGCGGAGCCCTTCGCGATTTCGATCGCCAAGTCAGCCACCCGCGGGACCTCTTCCGACGAAAGGACAGAACTAGCGGCAAATCCCCAGGCGCCGTGATAGAGGACGCGGATTCCAAACCCCCTGTCCTGCGTTTCTCGGACGGAAGCAATGCGGCGATCTTCTCCTCGTACAGCCTGGGTTGCACTGTCCAGGAGACGGATGTCACCGTACTCAGCCCCTGAAGCAACCACGCGCTTCAACGCGAGTTCAGCGAGTTCGTCCTGATGAGGCATCGGATGAGCGGGCATAGGCTCATTATCCTGACAGAGGTATCGGCGCTGTTCAACTCACTTGGTTTTCCTCACGCAATCCCCTACGATAGCTTGCATGTTGCCTCCCGAACGGACGCCGCGTCAACGGATCATCGACATGATCACAGGCACCAGGCTATCATCTCGCCAACTGGCACAGATGCTGGGCATCCGCGAGCGGCAGGTTGAGGAACATCTGAGCCATGTCGTGAAAACCATCACGCGAGACACAACGAAACGGTTCATCCTGGACCCGGCATTCTGTCAGGACTGTAACTTTGTCTTTCGCAACCGCCGCCGTCTGACGAGCCCGAGCCGCTGCCCCCAATGTCGGAGCGAAGGAATTGCGGCACCACGCTATGGCATCGATGTGGCAGGATGCTGAAAAAGTCTGCCAGCGGTATTGGGGCAGGTTGAGGTCGAGGTTAAGGTTGAGATGAGGGATGTCAGAATCGTTGCTCAACCTTGACCTTAGCCTCAACCTGTCGTTACGTAATAGGAGAAACTATGAGACCATGGATTCACATAGGGGCTGTAATCTTCTGCGTGACCCTGGCCGCCTGCCGCGGGGGGGATAAGGCGGAGGAAATGCTCAAGACTGCTGAGTTTGAAGAGCGACAACAGAACGTCGCACATGCAAAGCAGATATACGAAGAGCTCGTCCGTCTCTACCCATCGAGTGGACAGGCGGAGTTCGCGCGCGCACGCCTCGACACACTCAATAAAGCCCCGTAGATCCCCCCCTCCACCCAGGGAATGCCCGTCACTTTCAGTAGCGCCACGTCCAGGCTCCTGCGCTTCACGTTTCACGCTTCACGGCTGACGGACTTCCGTCGAGGTAATCCCACAAGTCCGCGCCGCGGTCTGTCCGCCCAATGAGCCACTCACGAAATCCCGGAATGCGAAACGACAGGAGGCTTTGAATCTTGTCGCAGCGGAGCGAAAGGTCGGCGGGCCTGGGGCTCCCAACATGGTTCCGTGCGGAACCTTTGATCAAGTGGCCGTCCAACTCCGGAGACCAGGGCAGCAAGGCTTCTCCGATTTCCCAGCGCGAGAGCCGTTCCCTCCCTCCCAGGTGATAGAGACCAGGCTGCTGGCGGTCGACCAATTCCCATAAGGCCCGTGCAATCACACCGGCAGGAAGGGGGCAACGGAATTCGTCGGCATAGAGTGTCATGTCCCTGCCGGCCTTTGCAGTTCGACACATTTCCTCCACAAAACTCCTGTTTCCAGTCTCCGACGTTCCGGCAGTCAGGACAATCCGAACGACCGTATGTTTCGGATTTGCTAGTACGGCCTCTTCTGCTTCCAATTTTGTCCTTCCATACACGTTGATCGGATTCGGTTCATCCTCCTCGCCATACCAACCGGACCTCCCGTCGAAGACTTCCCCGCTGGACAGAAAGATGAAGGGAATGTCCTGGGAGAGCTGCGCGAGGTAAGCTGTAACCTCCACGTTAATGTGGCGGGCTGAATCAGGATCTATCTCGCAGTCTTTCGTCCTGCTGAGAGCCGCACAGTGGATGAGGAGGTCCGGCTTAAGCGCATGAATCCGCGCTTTCACCTTCAACGATTCAGTCAGTTCAAGTTCTGCGCGGGACAGCCCCTGCACATCCCACTCAGGAGCCCATCGCGGGGCAGTCTTCACAAGGTACTGCCCGATCAATCCCGCCGCCCCGGTGACGATCGCGCGAGGTGCCATCGTGAAGGATTCTCTAACAGGTTGCAGGAGAACTGTGTAGGCGCCCAGCATCGTACTGGCCGGCACGTCACCGGCAGTGGGGTGGGTGGGATGATCCCAACTGCGCGCGTCGAACGAGCACATTCCTATCGTGCGCGTTCCGCGAGCAAGGGGATCGTCCCAGCTACCCCATCCCCTCTTTTTTCAGCGCCCTGCTAGCGTGTCAGTTTTCGGTAGCGAATCCGGTGCGGCTGATCTGCTTCCTTGCCCAGTCGTTTTTTCCGATCCGCCTCATACTCGCTGTAGTTTCCTTCGAACCAGACCACCTTGCTGTCGCCTTCGAAGGCCATGATGTGGGTCGCGATCCGGTCCAGAAACCAGCGGTCGTGACTGCTGATGACGGCGCAGCCGGCGAAACGTTCCAATCCTTCCTCCAGGGCGCGCAAGGTGTTGATGTCCAGATCATTAGTCGGCTCGTCGAGGATGATCAGGTTGGCCCCTTCTTTCAACATGCGGGCCAAGTGCACACGGTTGCGTTCGCCGCCGGAAAGATCCTTCACTTTCTTCTGCTGATCGGTGCCGGCAAAATTGAACCGGGCGCAGTAGGCCCTGGCGTTGATCTCTACCTTGCCAAGCTGGATCGTCTCATGGCCCCCTGAAATGATGTCGTAGACGGATTTGCTCGGATCCAGACTGCGATCCTGGTCCACGTAGCCCAAAGTGACCGTTTCACCAACCTTGATCGTTCCCGCATCCGGCTTTTCTTTCCCGATGATCATGCGGAACATCGTCGTCTTGCCGGCTCCGTTCGGACCGATCACGCCGACGATGCCGCCCTTGGGGAGACTGAAATTGACATTCTCGTAGAGGACCTTGTCTCCGTAGGCTTTACTGACCCCCTTGGACTCAACCACCACATCCCCCAGCCGCGGGCCAGGCGGAATATAGATCTCTAGATCTGCGGCCTGCTCATCCTGTTTCTGATTGACCAATTCCTCATAACGATTGAGCCGCGCCTTGCCTTTCGACTGACGAGCCTTCGGCGACATCCTGATCCATTCCAACTCATGTTCCAATGACTTGCGGCGCTTCGATTCGGCTTTCTCTTCTTTTTCCAGCCGCACCTGCTTCTGCTCCAGCCAGGACGTATAGTTCCCCTGGAAGGGAATGCCATGACCGCGATCGAGTTCGAGAATCCATCCTGCGACGTTGTCGAGGAAATACCGGTCGTGGGTGACGGCGATGACCGTGCCTTTATACTGCTGAAGATGCTGTTCGAGCCACTGGACAGACTCAGCATCGAGATGGTTCGTCGGCTCGTCGAGTAATAAAATATCGGGCTCTTGGATCATGAGGCGGCAGAGGGCGACCCGGCGCTTTTCGCCGCCGGACAGCACCCCCACCTTCGCATCCGGCGGTGGACAGCGCAGCGCGTCCATGGCGAGTTCCAACACATGCTCCAATTCCCACCCGTTGGCCGCTTCGATCTTTTCTTGGAGCTGCGCCTGCTTTTCCAGAAGCTTCTCCAGTTCATCCGGTGACGCCTCACCCATCCTGTTGCTGACCTCATCGTACTCGCGCATCATCGACACGAGTTCCTTCTTGCCCTCTTCGACGATTTCTTTCACCGTCTTGTCCGGATCAAGCTGCGGCTCCTGCTCAAGCAGACCTACGCTATAACCCTTCGAGCGGGTGATCTCGCCTGTATAATTCTGATCGACTCCGGCAATGATCCTGAGCAGCGAACTCTTTCCAGATCCATTGAGACCCAATACGCCGATCTTGGCGCCGTAGTAAAACCCTAGATAGATCTCTCGCAGCACCTGCCGCTTCGGCGGATAGACCTTGCCGACATTGACGAGTGAAAAAATGACTTGCTTGTCGTTGGTGGCCATGGAACGTCCGTTCTCCTTGTAAAGAGCCTTGGTGAAGGGCTCACGATAACAAAAGCTCGCGACACTTCACAACCACGTCGCAGCAGAGCGGGATATTTCTTGGACCGAACGAGGTTAGATTCCGAGTTCTTGCGACAGTCGGACTTCCGATTCGTCGATGATCTCTTCCAGGCAGGTGAAACAGGCAAAGGGGAACCGGTCGATGGGGATGGCGCAGACTTCGCCGACCGGCGATTCGTCCAGCGCCGGCCCGCCGCATTCTTTGTGAATCAACACCAGCATCAGCTCCTCCTTTGGACCAATCGCTGAAACAGTTCCAGATGCTCGGGACTACTGAGTCGATGGTCGCCCATTTTCAAGGTCAGTTCGATGGGGTACTCGGAGTCACGTACTAACAATTCGTCGACGAATTGCCAGCTCATACGCGGATGGATGGCCTGGTCTTGAAGGCCGTGCAAGATGGTTGTCTTAACGCGACGCACTTCATCAAACCGCCTCAACCAATAGGCTTCGCTTTCCTCGACCCATTTCCACGAGAGCAGCCAATCCTTGAGGACGGGGTCATCGTCCCAGGGCATCCAGCCTGTATCATGCCATCGTTTTCGCCGGTCGGCAGAAATTTCCCGAGCTCTGACACCCATGCCATCGAATGCTGGAGCGATGAGAATAAGCTTTTCAACTGTCGAGTATTCTTGGGCCATCATCCAGGCAATCCAGCCACCGAGAGAATTTCCAACAATGGTGATCGGCGGTCCATCTCGCAGCATATTCAACACAAGCCGCGCATCAGCGATCCAATCGGACAGCGTGTAGTCGGTAAATGTGCCTTCAGATTCCCCGAATCCACGCACATCGTAACAACAAAATCCCCAGCCTTTTTCTTTGCACCACTGAGCCAGCGCCTTGCTCTTGTTGCCCCAGCGTTTGGACAAGAACCCCGTGATGAAAAGAATCTGACGGTCTTTTCCCACAGCACGATCTCCACGAATGCGCTTGCCGTCAGGTCCGGTGAGAGAAAACGATTCGAGCGTGCTCATGGTTTTGTCAGCACCTTTGTGAGAAAGACACCGAGTCGTTGGAGAACTGGTTCTGGAATTTCGTGCCCGCCTCGGAACCTGTGCCATTCGACCGCGAGGCCGGACTGGCTCAGTGTATCACGAAGTCGCTCCGCTCCCACGTAGGGCAAGATCTCATCCTGCATCCCGTGGCTTTGAAACACCGGCATGCCTTTGCGTTTCGGTATGAGTGGGCCCCAGATCTGCTGGGCTAGTAAATTACCGGAGAGTTGCACCAGCCCCGCGTAGGGATGATCACTCTGGAGCATCACATCGCACGAAAGCATGGCGCCTTGAGAAAATCCTCCGAGAACGGTCTTGTGCGGGTCTGCGCCGAATGTCCGTTCGACTTCTTTGAGGAACGCCAGCATGGTCTCACGCGCCGGAGCGAGGCCTCTGGGGATTTCGTTCGAGAGATCGCGGATCCGGCCTGCCGCTCGATCCGCTGCGATGCGCGCCATGTCGATCAGCCACCAGGCGCGCGCGTCACTCGGGCCAAAGCTCAATGTGAGCGGACCCTCGGGAATCACAAACCTCGTCCCGGTCGGCACATCCAGCTCGTCAGCCAGCGACAGGAGGTCGTCTCCCGGCGCGCCAAAGCCGTGCAGGAGCAGGACGAGGGGACCGTGACCTCCACCCTTCCCATCCGTGCCGCCGGTAATCCTGGTCCACAGCCCGCCTAGTCGTTCTTCACGCATGAGCAGCCGGTTACTTCATATATAAATACTGGAGCAATGCCACAATGCCGTAGAGCGACGATTCCATTACCGGCTGTTGGTAGAACGGCACGAACGCGCCCTGTTCGTTGGCTTCTACTTCATCGATGACGTACTGGATCTGCTTGACGCGCACATCGTGATCCTTCCCGGTTCCCAACGCTTGGACCATCTGGCGGCTGAGCCCGGCCAGCATGGCGGCTTTCGCCTTGCTGGCCGATTGGTACAATAAGAATGCGCCCATCAGCGCCAGCACAACGTTGAACGCCCAGGAAAAGATCAGCAAGAGCGGGTAATTCCAGATGTCGAAGTAGTCGTTCCGCGCGACGATCATGATCAACAAGGCGATGAACGGGTAGCGGATCAGGCGATTGACCACTCCGGTCCGCTGAGCGATGAGATCGACCACGGCCAAGTATTTCAGTTTGCCGAACTCGGCTTTCTGGGCTTGGCCCAGACCATACTCCCGAAGATATTCTTCTTGAACCTGATCGGACCAGCCGCCGGTCGAAGCGGTCAACCAGCCGATCCACCGTCTGCACAACATGACTGCGTCGAACACAGCCAGATTGAGCAGCACGACTAATCCCACGCTGCTCAGAGTCATCACCCAATCGACCGTGCAACTCAACCGGCCCCGGCAGGGCTGGATTATTTCATCGTCGAGCACCCAATATTCCAGCGGCCACATGATTCCGAGATACAGCAGGAACAGGAGAACCGTCCGCACCACTCGTTGCGACGGCTTGCCGGCCTCGCGATACCAAGACCAGGCTTGGTCCACGGTCGTCGCGGCCCTCGTTGCAGCCGGATGGTAGACCCGCTGCAAGTTGGTCCAGAATGTCCTGGGCGACAACCGGCGGCGGCCCGAATCATCCTCGAACAAAAAGTCCTCGCTGATGAAGTCGCTGTTCTTGATCAGATCGCGCAGGCCCTTCCCCAGCATGACAAGGCAGAGGATGACGACGAAGAGGCGGAGGAGTTCGCCCGGCCAGACACTGACCCCGGCGGTCCAAGAGAAGGGCTCTCCTTCGTCATGATTGGCCAGCAAGGCCGACGCGCCGCCGAACGCGACGAATGCCGCAAACGAAGCCACAACGATGAGTGCCATGACCACCAGCAGACGAGGATTCCGCAACACCCACAACCACAGCCGCTGATTCGTCCAGGCTATGACGCTCATCAGCAGCAGCGCGACGGCCAGCGCCGCCGCGACAGCGGTGTTGTCCAACCCAACCCCCTGCTTTAAGGGCCCCTGGTCATCCGTATAGTCGAGATCCGGCCTCAGCGGATGGACCGTTCGCACCCCCTCCTTGTCCACTGGACTCAAATCCACCGCGCCCTCGCGTCCCACCTCGAAGATTCTGGGATGAGGCCCCGCGTCATAGATGCGGTCTTCCGGCGTGAACTCGACGTGATAGCCGGACGCGCAGGGAGTCGCTGACGGCGGGTGATCGCCCGGTCGACAGACGACGAATTGGACCGCTTGGAGGGCGGCCAGATAAGCCGATGTCTGATAGCTGCTGCGAAAAGGCGGAACGTCGCGTTGAAGCATTCCGTCCAGTTGCAGACCAAAGGGAGAGGCGGCCACCATATTGCGCGTCGATTTGTATTCGCTCTGGTGGAGGTGGCGCGCATCGAGATCGACGGTGAAGAAAATCGCGTGTGGGAATGAAGGGCGGAGCGCCTTGATGATGAGCAGCGAATCGTACGGATCGGTGCCCAGAATTCCGATCGCCCTTGCACCTTCTCCCTCGTCGTGAATGCGCGCCACCAGAGCCCGCACATAGTCGAGCTGACCGGTGCCTTCCGGGCGCTCTCGTTGCGCATCCTTGAGCTGGTCTCCGGCTTTCGCCTTCTCTCCCCGGCCGGCTATCACGCTGTCATCACCCGGCACTTCTCCGTCGAGACCGCTGAGGTAGCTGTAGCGAAACACGTTGAGTGTGAGCGATTCATAGTCGGCGGGGCGTTGAATCTGGAGATCGATGGCGCGCGCGACGGTCGGACACCAGGATTTGATGGTGGTCGGGACGAGAATCTGTTTCAGGTCGGCTTCCGAGAAGGTCGCCACCTTCGCGCAAGCCGCGGCGCGGAACTCGATGGGCAAAGCCCTCCCGTAAAACGAATCCCATTCGCCGATGAGGATGACGGCATCCCAACCCAGCCGAACCTGCCGGCGTTCCAATTCCTCGACCAACGCGCCGAACAACCGATCGTCCGAGCCGACATCGTAAACGAGCCGGATGTTCGCGTTGGCCAGCCGGCGGTAAAACTCCTGCTCACAAGCCTCATAAGTCGTGCAGGCTTCTCCATTGCCGCCTGCTTTCTTGAGTCCATAGGCGAGCAGTCCCTTCATCGCGCTCGTCCATGGCGAGTACAGCTCGATCGCGCCGCCAGTATTCGGCCAGACTCCGACCCCTTCGTGCGAATCGGGATACAAGTCGCCCGCTTCCTGTAACAGCGCGCGAAACGTCGATGAACTGCGCGGGCCCATGATCTTGAACGTGACCGCCTGCTGAACAGCGGGATTCAATCGAACCAGCCTGCGTTTGTCGTCGGTCAGGAGACATTCGCTCTTCTGTTGGGACGCCTGGCACACCAGGGCCTGGGACAGCGATGTCAGGGTCGTCAAAAACCCCCGACTGAGAGATTCGTCCGGTAGCCAGACGACAAGGATGTTGGAGGCATGCGATCCTACTTCTCCGCAGACACGCGTCTTCCTGAGGCGATACCATTCGTAGGGCAGCGCTTCAATGGCTCCTTGCGGTTCCCATTCAACGAATGAGAGATGGCCCTCATCCTCCGGAACATAGCAGGCGACGCCGAGGGCAGTGCCGATGGCGTAGCGATCGCGGATACGCGATTCGGTATTTTCGACGTAGGGACCTCCGCTCGTCGCCACCAGGAGAACGGTGACGCGCTGTCCGTTCCCGGCACGCTCGGCCAGAGCTTGTCTGAGCGGCCCGAGTCGTTGGGCGAGAGTCGGTTCCGGTCCGGCTGTCTTGCCGGTCGGTTTTGACTCTCGGATGCCCCGCTGCACGGCCGCTACCGGATCCTCCCACAGGCGCGCACGGACCAACTGTTCGCCGGTCGTGTGCTTCATTTCCAGCCCGGTCCCGACCGGCCGCGAACTGCGCAAGGGCTCTTTGACCAGCAATACGCCGGCAATGGCCAACACGAGCGTGAGCGCTCCCGCCACCGCCAGTTTCGAATCGCTACGTCCTTTGGCCATAGAACCGTCCCACCGAGCTTGCCCGTCCCTCTCCTAACAGGATGCTGAAAAAGTCCGCCAGCATCGTTCTCGCATCGCTCAGAGGCTCAACGTACCACAAGGGTACGCCTCGCCTCTTCGCTCGCTGCGGCCTTGCTGGACGGCCATTTTGAGCATCCTGCATGGGGCACCACTGTTATCCAAGACGCGCAGACCAGTGAAATTTACACGTACCCACAGAGTATTTCCGCAGCCTGCTAAGAGGGCAGCCTGGTCGACCCTCAAATGCGCGCGTCGAACGAAATACATGCTCCCTCCAAGCTCGCTCGTTATCTCCTTAGGGATGGGGGCTGATTGATCTTCCACTGCGCGCGTCGGGCTAAAGCCCAACTCAACCCTTCCCTTGTATTCAGCGAGGTGGCTGGTGCGGTCTCCATTGCGCGCATCGAGCGACCACCGTTTTATCGTGGGGGCTCTGCGAGCACAGAGACCGTGCCAGCCACCTCGCCATCCCCTCCTCTGTTCCGCGAGCAGGAGGATGACCAGACTGACCTGGCCACTCTACAACAGACTGTGAGGGGAACTGCAAGGTGTTTTACGGGAACAGGCTGGCAATGCCGGTAGGTTCGGCAGACTGATAAGGATGAGAATGCCTGTGTATTGCGATGGAACGACTTTGAACATGGACTTGCTCGTTGAAACGGGAGGCCGCTCCATGAACCCACCGAGACAGTGAGTCGAGCGACCTCCCAGATGGAACACGGATTCTCAGTGGAGCATAAAGAGTGCCGGGTCGTCGGGAAGACTCAGGATGAGCAACTGACCGACAAATGCTTGCCCCAGTTAGGCGGAGGGGCTGCATAAGCGTCCATGCCCGGCTGGTCGCTGTAGGGATTTTGCAGCAGGGTCAAGAGTCTGTCGATCTCGGAGAAGTCCTTTCGCTGCGCCTTCTCGATGGCCTGCTGGGCCAGATAGTTCCTTAAGACATACTTGGGATTGACCAAGTTCATGTGCGAGGATCGCTCCTCGTCTTCACTCTTCTCCCTCCGCAACCGCGTCGCATATCGCTTAGCCCATCCACCAAAGGCCGCACGATCAAGAAAGAAGTCACGAAGCCGCTCATTGCGCAATCCATCCTGGGATGAGAACGATCCCAGGGCGCGGAAGAAGTTTGTGTAATCGACGTGGCTCTGGTGCATAAGGGACAAGAGATCTTGAATCAGTGTGGCATCGTCCTCTTGCTCCTCCCGCAAGCCGAACTTCTCCTGCATCAACTCCATGTAGCGACGCTCGCAGAATGGCGTGTAGCGATCCAGTGACGCTTTCAGATCCTCTTTCGATGCAAGCGGTAGCAGCGCCTGCGCCAGACAGCTGAGATTCCAGAGACCGATGTAGGGTTGTTGATTGAAGGCGTAGCGGCCATTGTGATCGGAGTGGTTGCAGATGAAACCTGGGTCGTAGTCGTCGATGAATCCGAACGGCCCATAGTCCAGCGTGAGGCCGAGGATCGACATGTTGTCGGTATTCATCACGCCGTGCGCCCAGCCGACCGCTTGCCATTGGGCAATCACCTGCGCGGTCCGCTCGACAACTTCGGCGAAGAAGCGGGCATACGGGTCCGCAACACCATTCAAGTGAGGGTAGTGCTGTTCGATGACATAGTCGGCCAGGACCCTCAGATGCTCATGCTGCTTGCGGTAGTAAAAGATCTCGAACGTGCCGAAGCGGACATGCGACGGCGCCATGCGAACCAACATCGCGCCGGTTTCGACCTGTTCGCGATGAACTTTATCGTCACTGCCGACTATACAGAGCGCCCGAGTCGTCGGAATGCCGAGGCCGTGCATCGCTTCACTGCAAAGATACTCCCTGATGGTTGAACGCAGGACCGCACGGCCGTCTCCCTCGCGTGAGAACGGTGTTAGCCCCGCTCCTTTCAGATGCAGATCCCACTTCTCGCCTCGTTCATTCCGCACCTCTCCAAGAAGGATTGCGCGCCCGTCTCCAAGCTGCGGGACGTAGACCCCGAATTGATGGCCGGAATAGAGCATCGCCAACGGCTCCATCCCCGGAGCGAGCATGCCCCCCCCGAACACCGCGGCAAATTCAGGCCTGGCGGCCTCTTCGGGGTTGAGATTGATCAGTGCTGCGGTGGCGGGATTGAAACTCACTAGGTACGGAGCGCTGGAGAAAGGCGTTGGATTCAGTTTGGCATAAAATGCCTGAAGAAGCCTGGAATACGTATTGTCGAAGGTCAGTTCCTCAAGAGGGCGATGGAGCATGTGGTGAGCATGCCAGGGGAACCCTTCGTTTGCAAGACAGAGGGATTACCGGACGGACGGCAGGATTTCCCGATCCATTGTGAAGACGAAAACCTTTTCGCCGATTTGCACATCGATGTCGGTAAAGAGAGTCAATATGTTGGCTCCGGTGATGTCGCTCACCTGCTCGCAGAGCTTATCGCGCCCCTGCGCGATGAGCGTTTGCCTCATCCGTTTGACCATGTCGACGCCATCGGGCGTTTTGGCCAACTGGCGTTCGGCCGGCGTGAGCACTCCCTTGAGCCGAACGACGACGAGGTCCCGAATGATACACGCTTTGACCTCTTCGGGGCCACGGCCCATGAATTCTTGCTCGAACTTGATGATGGCATTGCGAATCGCGTTTTCCATGGATGTTCCTTTGGCAGCGATTATAGGGGCGCACCAGCGGCACAGACAAGTCGCTTGATCACCAATTCTGGACCGTCTGGTTTTTATGGTAAGCGGGCTCTTGCCTTGCGCCTGCAAGAGAATGAGGAAAGTAGCACGAATGAGTGGCACTTCTTGCCAACATGACGGCATCGATACCGTCCGAAAGCAGGATTTCTAAAAGATCTGCAATGCCGAGAATCGCAGATGCACCGCACGGCGTACCTGCAACCTTCTTGGTAGACAGTAGGGATCTATTGTTGCAATACGAGGAGGGCTCTGACACGGATACCGTACGAATCAACGCACGACGAGGACGGAGCGGTCGGCCCGATGCACAATATCCTCTGAGACGCTACCCAGCAGGAAACGACTCAGGCCCTTCCGCCCATGCGAGCTGACCACAATGAGATCGTAACCCTTTCCGACTTCGCAAATAATCTCAGTGGGATCACCCCAACGGACATCCGCAGAAGCCGTGAACCGTGGACCATTCAAGGCCTTGGCTGTGCCATCGACAATCTGCCTGGCCTTGAGAGTACGTTCCTCGTGCGCAACATCGTGTTCGACCATCCCATGCTCGCTGGTGACCGGAGGGGAAGAAACCACGGAGAGGACCGTGAGGGACACGGGGTTCTTGAAGGGATGCGCGATCAGCCACGCCTGCAAACGGGAGGCGTCCTCCGGACCTTCTACAGCCAGAAGGACCTTGGAGATAGGACGAGCTGCTCCTTTGACGACTAAAGTCGGCACCGGTGAATGGACGAGGACACGGTGCGAGATACTGCCGATAAACACCTCAGTCAGCCTGGCCAAATCGCGGGTACCCATAGCGATAAGGTCGGCTTTCACCGTGGCGGCAGTGTCGAGAATAAAGGAAGATGGATCCTGAGCGTCGCACAATGTACGGATAGAAGGAATGTCAGTCGATAGCAGAGCGCGGCATTCTTCGATGTGCTGGCGACCAGACTCCATTGCGGCGTCACGGAGTCTGCCATATTCTTGCATGGCATCCATCTTGGCCCCATGTACAAGAACAACTTCGTCCAACCGATACAGTAACCCGATTTGGTTTACTGCGGGAAGGGTTTCTCTCGCCGATCCCACGCCAAGTACTACACGCATCATTGCTCCCCCTTCTTTTGATGGACCGGAGCTGTGCCCTTCCAAAGAGAATATGACTCTCAGCCTTGATAGGTGGACTTTACTCTCCGGTAATTTCCTTCGTTAGCCTCGCACCAGCGCCGACACGTCACTGTGCGACATGGGCTTGAGGCCCTCTTTCCCAACAGTCGTCACGCTGCCACCAGTCAAGGCGTATTCACCATTAAACAAGTGAAACCGCTCATTCACCGTGTGGTCCATGTAGCTCACACCGCTGTAGTCGATCGTCAGCTTCTTGCCAGGCGGGAGCTTATCCAGTTGGTCGCGCATCGAGACGAAATTGATGAAGCCGTGCGCGCCATTGAGCTTCAGGGCTACGGTGTCGTCCCTCTCTTCCACTGTCGCACCGGCTTTCAGAGAGCGGACGCCGCGTACCGCATTGGTCACGACCGCAATCGCAAACCCAATAATCACGCCCCATAGCAGGTCCTCCGTCACCACAATAATGGTCGTAATGACCATGTAAATCACTTCCTCCTTGCCGATATGCGCGGCATGAATGAACTCTTTCGGATGCGCCAGGCGGAAGCCGATGAACACCAGCATTCCGGCCAGCGCCGCCAGCGGAATCATATTGAGGACACCAGGGATGAGCGCCACGGACAGGAGCAGGAAGAGCCCGTGGAAGAAGTTGGACCAGCGGGTACGGGCGCCGTTCATGATATTGGCCGAGCTACGGACCACTTCCGCGATCATCGGCAGGCCGCCGATAAACGAGGACAGCGTATTGGCTGCGCCCTTGCTGAGCAGTTCCCTGTTCATGTTGGAGCGACGCTTCCACGGGTCCATCTGGTCCATGGCGGCGGCGGTCAACAGGGACTCCAGGCTGGCAACAAGTGTGTACGTAAAGACGAATTTCCAGAACACGCCGGTGCCGACCATGCCCCAGTCAGGGCCCTGGAAGGATCCCATGAAGTCAAGCGGCACCTTGACCAGAAATTGCGGGCCAATGTCGAGCATTTTCGCCAAAGGCACGGTAATCAAGATGACCGCCATCGGCGCCGGCATGAACTTGCCGATTTTCCCAAGGTACGGCCAGACGATCATGATTCCCAAACTAAGCCCGCCGATCAGAGCCACGCTTGGTACCATATTGGCGAAGCTGGAAGGGATCGCCATGATTGTGGGAATCATCTTGCCGGAGAAGGTCACGCCCAGCAGAGAATGTATCTGCTTGGACATGATGATGATGCCGATCCCGGCCAACATGCCGTGCACCACATTCAACGGAAACATGTTGGTGAGCTTGCCCATCTTGGCCAATCCCATGAGAATCTGGAAACCCCCGCAGACCACACCGACAGCCAACGCGTATCGGAAGCCTGCCGCGACATCCACCGTGCCGTCCGGCGTGATGCCCAACTCTTGCACTGCGCCATACACAATGGCGATCAGGCCGGCTGCCGCGCCGTTAATGGTGACGAAGGAGCCTCCCAACAGAGAGCCCAGTATGCCGCCGAGGAAGCCGGTAATCACACCGGCGATGGGTGGCGCACCGGAGGCGATCGCAATGCCCAGACTCAAGGGCAGGGCGATGAGGAACAGAATAAAGCCGGAAATCACGTCGGTTTTGGCGTTTTGTTTGAGTCCCGGAAGATAGTCTAGAGGAACAGGACCGGCATCCAGGACTTTCGCTGCAGGCTTTTCCGATGACATAGTGGTTCCTTCCCTATTCGACTGACGTTGACAATACCGCCCGTCCTCTTCTGATACGTCCTCTTATCCGATGATCAGGACGGGGACGGCGACGCGGTGAAGGACTTTCTGAGCGACGCTCCCGGAGATGAACCGGACCGCGCTCTGAAAGCCATGGGATGCCATAATCACGAGGTCCTGCCGGGCCGATTCCTCGACGATCACCTCAGGCGGATCACCACTGGAAACCTGGCCATGTGCCTTGTAGCACCCTCCTGCAGGGGCGTGGGCAGGTGTCCCGCTGAGCTTTGCCGCGACATTATCCACAAGGTTTTGTCCCCAGCCCACCGAATCCTCATGCAAATTCTCATGAAATCGATCGTGATGGGCCAATGCGCTATCGTTGCGATAGGCCTTGAGCGTCGGCACCACGTGCAACACGGTCGTTTCGACCGGGTCGTGAAAGGGGTTGGCCAAGAGCCAGCGTTGGATTTGTGCCGCGTCGTCGATCCCATTCACGGCGACCAGCACGCGACGGATCTGATCCGGCACCTGTTTGACGACCAGCGTCGAGCAGGGGGCATGGCTGGCGATCCGGTCGGACACGCTGCCGACGGTGAACTCTCTCTCTTCACTACTGAGCCCGCGCGAGCCGGTGACGATCAAGTCAGCCGCCTCCATCTGCGCGGTGTTGATGACCACGCGCGCCGCGTTCCCCAGCTCGCACACTCGCTTGACCACGAGGTTCAATTCAGACGGGATGGATTTCGCCGCCTGCTCCAGGAACTTGTATCCGGAGTCCAGCAGGGGACGCAGCTCTTCCGGAGCCGTTCCTCGGCCTATAGGCTCCTTGTCAGGATACCGCGCAAGCCCGTGATCGACCGCATGCACCAGCGTGAGCTCAACCGGGGTGTAGAGTCGAGTGACCGCATGCACCAGCTCGAATGTCGGATCGGATCGATCGACTGCCACGACCACACGCATACCCTTCTCCTTTCTCAAGCACCGTTGTTTGTCAAGGTCGATGGAGACTGTACCGCCTTGCTGAAACGCTTGGATATTGCACGGACCCGGCGTATGACGAGACGCGCGTGGACGGTCATGGCGCGGTGAACAGTGCCAAGATCCGGAGCGGCTGCATCTGCGCGAAGTCCTGCACGATGGTGGTGACGCTCGCCTGCGTCAGATTCAGAAAGATGCCCGGGTAGAGACCAATGGCAAACACGACGACCGCCATCGGTATGACGGCCACCATCTCGCGGCGAGTCAGGTCCGGCAAGGTGGACACGTAGGGGGTCACAGGTCCCAGCACCAGCCGTTGAAACATCCAGAGCATGTAGGCGGCTCCGAGCACGATCCCCGCCAGGACAAGCAGGACCATGAGGTAGCTATGAGACACGGTTCCAGCCAGGACGAGGAACTCCCCGATGAAATTGCCTGTCCCCGGCAATCCAAAAGACGCCACGGTGAAGATACTAAAGACCACCGCGAATCTCGGCATCACCTGATGCAGCCCCCCATAGTTGTTGATTGTCCGGTCATGCGTGCGGTCGTACAACATCCCGGCGAGGAGGAACAGGGCGCCGGTGGTAATCCCGTGATTGACCATTTGGAGGACGGCGCCCTGGACGCTTTGAGTGTTGAGTCCAAAAATACCCAGGGTGACGAAGCCCATATGCGCGATGGAAGAATAGGCGATGAGTCGTTTGAAGTTAGGTTGCGCGATGGCCATGGCGCCGCCGTAGAGAATGGCCAGCACGGAGAGCCACTGGATAAGCGGGGCGAACGACGTTGAGGCGTCAGGTAATATAGCGATACAGAACCGGAGCAACCCGTACGCCCCCATCTTCAGCAGGAGCCCTGAGAGGATGGCGCTACCCGTAGCGGGCGCCTCTCCATGCGCGTCGGCGATCCACCCATGAACGGGGAGCATGGGCACCTTGATGGCGAATCCTAGGAACAACGGCACAAAGATCAAGAGCTGAACATTCGGCGCATACTTCATCTGCATCAGATCCGGCAGATAGAAGGTATGCCCGAAGTGGTGCAGTGCCTCAATCCCGAGACTCAGCAGCAAGCTCCCCCCCACGCTGAACAAGAGGAACTTGATCGCCGCCTGGGTCCGCTTGGGTCCTCCCCAGAACGCGATCACGAAATACATGGGAATCATCGCGGCTTCCCAGAAGAGCAAAAAGAGGAAGGCGTCCATGGACGTGAACACGCCTGTCACGGCTAGTTCCACCAGGAGGATGAGCAGCATAAAGGCTTTTGTGTTATCAATCCTCCAAGAGACGAGGACGCACAAGGGGATGATAAATGTTGTGAGAAAGATCAGCGGCAAGCTGATGCCGTCCACGCCAACCGCGTATTCAAAGAAGCCCAGCGGAAATGGCACGCGGTCCACAAACTGCATCCCGCCGGCCCTGTAGTCAAAGCTTGCCCACAGCCTCACCGTGAGCCCCAACGTGATCAAGGTGGTGCCGAGGGTCGTCCAGCGGATGATCTCCGCATGGCGGAGCAATGCCACGATGACCATCCCGATGAAGGGGGTCAGCACAATCCAACTGACCAGATGGGGGATCCCGAACAAGCTTGCAGGATTTTCCATGATCACGCTAAGAAATAAATCTCGACCTCCTCGGCCACACCCAGCAGGAACAGGAGAAAGATCAACAGTATCATCAGCAAGCGCATCGCGGCATACGGCACCCCAGGTTTGACGTCAACGGCCTGGTTGCCGCCAAAGACTTTCACGACACGCATCCCGATCTTGTCCGCTGTGTGTACAAGCCAGTCCGAGGGCCGATCGATAAGCCGCACATCCAGGTTTTGCCAGAGCCACGAAGCGAATCGCAGGTACGGGCGGATGATCATGGTCTCGTAGACTTGATCGAAGTACCCTTGATTCAAAAAGAACAGGTAGAGCGCTTTTTTGCGCTCCGCCCACCATGCCGAGGGATGGATCGGAAAGATATGGAAATAGAACGCCGTGGCCCAGCCGGCTATCGCGACGCCGACGCCAAGAAGAAGGCTCACGGGGGACCAGCCCGCGAGCAAAATCCTCTCCAGAGCAGCGGCCCCCTCATGGTGTACCGGAGAAATGAATTCGAGAAAGTCGCCCCAGATCAGAAGGCGGAGCAGGGCGAGTCCTGCCGTAATGGGAATGAGTCCCAGGAGCAGCGATGCCGAAAACAGTTGCGGCCGCATCATCTCCGGTCGAAATCCCTCGGACCAGTCGACGCGACCGGATGGCGTGAAGATCTCCATGGTCCCCTGGAACAGATAGAATGCGACGAAAAACGTCGTTGCCAGCCCCGTGATCCAGAAGGCAACCCGTGCATGGTCGAGATGCGACAGTTCCCACAACTGTTCGTAGGGCCCCCAGAAAATGACGATCGGTGGAATCAACCCCATGATCAGGGCGCCGACGTACAGGCGGACATATTGTCGTGACACCCGTGGTCGCGATGGACCTCCGTGTTCGGCGTGATCGCCGTCGTGTTCACCATGGTGGGCTCCACCGAGATTGTGAAGGGCGCTGCCTGCGGAGAGAAAGAGGAAACTCTTCATGGCGCCATGGGTAAGGAGGTGAAAGATGGCGGCACCGTATGCGCCGACGCCGCAGGCCATCACCATGAACCCCAGTTGGCTGATCGTCGAATAGGCCAGAATGCGCTTGATGTCGAATTGCGTGAGGGCGACCAGGGCGGCAAAGAGGGCGGTCATGCCGCCGATGACCGCCACCACGTTCATGATGCCCGGGGCCAGCACATACAGCGGCGCCATCCGGATCAGGAGGTACACGCCCGCGTTGACCATGGTCGCGGCGTGGATCAGCGCGGAGACCGGGGTCGGGGCTTCCATCGCAAATGGGAGCCAGACGTGGAGGGGAATCTGCGCGGACTTGCCGATCGGGCCCATGAACAACAGCAACGCAATCACGGAGAGGATGGGGGCCTGCCACTCAAGACCGAGCCATCCAAGGAGGTTCACCGTCTGATCGGCGTACTGTGGCGCAGCCGACAAGATCGTCTGAATGTCGAGCGTGCCGAAGGTGGCCCAGGTCAGGTAGATGCCGAATGCGAGGCCGATATCCGCCACCCCATTCACGAGAAAGGCTTTCGTCGCGGCGTCGCAGGCCGACGGACGGCGTGACCAATGGGAAATCAATAGGTAGGAGCACAGGCCCATGATTTCCCAGAACATGAATAACATGAACAGATTCGCGCCCATGACCAGCATGACCATGGCGAAGGTAAAGAGCGCGATCAGTGCGAAGAAGCGGGCGTAGCGCGGGTCCGCCTGCATATATCGGCTGGAAAAGACATGGACCAGGCTGCTGACCCCGGTGACGAGGAACAGCAGGGTCACCGTGACCGCGTCTACATAGAGACCTGCTTCGACGGTCAGACTGCCTGATGTGATCAGGGTATACAACGGGATCGACCTGGCTCCGTTTTGGTACACGTCGATACAGGCCAGGACCGAGAGGATGAACGAGGCGGAGACCGCCGGGATTGCCAGCCGGTGGCTCCCCTCGCCTAACCACCGGCTGCCCAGTGCGATGATCAGGAAGGCGGCAAACGGAAGGGCCGGGATCAGAATATACGCCGTGTTCATCATCATGAGATCTGTGGGGAAATCGCCTTCCAGGTGCCTCCTGGCTGATATTCCGAAAACTCTCCCGTGGTGGGATGGCAGGAGACGAGATAGAGCCACTGATTGTTGAAAAAATTCTGAAGCACCACGTGGCGGGAGATGACCTGGGAGATTCTTCCCTGGTCCGCCTCGATCACGGCGAGCAGACGGAGCGGCTCATGAAACCGGCGAGATCCCGTGGTCAGGGCTTGAAAGGGAAACCCTGTTTGCAGATCGCTGTGTCTTCCGAGCATCACGCCGACTCCGCTGACGACGTTGTGCAAGACTTTGGTCCCGCTCCCGAACACCCAGCTGTCCGTCGCGGAGAAATAATATTGAAAATTGATCATTTGGCAGACGACCAGCGGGGCGGTCATGATGGCTTCCAGCGCCCTGCCGGTTTCGTCCTGGGACTGGTCGTAATTGTGGAGAAAGACCCGACCGTCAAGCTTGAGGCCTCGTGTCAGCGACCGGCGTCCAACAATAAATGCCGCATTGCTGGAGAGCCCCCACTCCGGTCGGACTTGGGCCCAGTCACGGCTGACTTGCGATGTATAGCGGGCGGCAGCCTGGGGCAAGGTCCCGCTGGGAGCCCCCGGCAATCGAGCCAGGCGTTCCTGTGTGTTCAGGAGTCTTGCCGCTTCCAGATCCTGTTGCAACTGGCGCACATCCGGACGGTGCGACTCGGGCAATTCTTCCAGATCAAACAAGGTGACATGGTCCGTGGTCGTATTGTGCTCACCGGCGATAAACCACGTGTCCTCCGGAATCTCGATCCCCTGGTTCCGTAGCTCCTGGCGGACCTTCGGCTTATTGGCCAGGGCTGCCAAGACCCTGGCATTGGGTCCGCCGGGATTCCCTCCGCAGGCCCCGCAGTGGTACGCGGATGCGTACGGGTTGTTCTCTGTGGTGCTCCCATGGCCGCAGAGCAGCACCAAGCGAGCGAACCCTCTCGTCAGGCTCATGACGCGGAGTGCGTTTTCGACCACCGCCGATTTTTCTGCCGGGGAGAACCTGCGCGCCGCGAAATGTTCGAGCGACACATGGTGGTTGCGGGCATTGAGCCCGTACTGATATCGGAGTTCCTCCAATAAGGCATGCTCCTGCTCCACAGAAAGACCAAGCCGCTCGGACGCTGTGGTCTGTCGCATCGCGTGGCCGCAAGCCTCCGGCTCCCGAAGGGCGGCGAGCCGAAATTCTTCGAGGACCTCCTGCGAGAGGGTGACCGTGACGTTCCGACGGTCGATCCGCTGTTCGAGTACCTCGGCGATGCAAGCCCGTTCGTTGCCGTCAATGAAAGCCTCTCGCTCCCGTTCAGGGAATTTCTCTACCGGGATTCGGGTCGGGATCGGTGGGGTGAGCCAGCGACGCAACCCCGTGCGCACCAGCTCATAGGGCTTCACAAGCAGGGTTTTCCCCAACATCGCCAGTCCGAACACCAACCCAAACAGGTCGAACGTGAGATAGGAACTGGCTGGGTTCGCCTTGGCCTGGTGAAACAGGTGCCGAACGAACTCTCTCCAGTGGTCGCCGAGCAGGTAGCGTTGGACCTCGGGGTCCTGAGCCCACCGCGGCTCCTCCTTCACCACATATTTTGGCTTGATCAGCACGGGACAGAGGAGAAGATCTTCCTCACGATTGAGCATGCGGTAGTCGATCGGCGTGCCGAAAAACCCGGCGAATCCGATCGTATCGTAGTCGCCCTGAGCTTCCAGATGACGGCGGAACGGCTTGGAGCGGGCATCGATACAGAACGCAGCTTGCGCTCGAGGTCTCGGACGCTCCTGACTTGTGTCGGCTGCGGATTTCTGCCTCTCGCTCACCAGCCTCGCAATCAGCGAGTGTCGATATTCTGCCTCGTAGGCCTCGTGCCACACAGGACGGAGCGCGTCGGAAGGGAACCGATCGAGCCAGGACAGCAACGACCTGGCATCCGCCGGCGGCAGGTGTTGAAGATCCTCAGGGCGAAGCTCGAGGAATTGAGCCATGTGGAAGAGTCGCCAGACGTCCCGGCAGACGGTTTCCGTGTGCGCGTCGTGTGCATGGGCATGGGAGTTGGCGTCATTCAGATCATGGGATCTTGCGCGTTCGAGGAGATCGGGAAGTACCGAGTTGATGCCTAACGTACTCCGACAGACTTTCTCGGCCAGCTCAGCCTCGTAAAACAGGCGCACGGCCAGGTATTCCAGCGGATCGATGGGGTGACGGGCCTGTTCAGGATAATCCGGGTTCTTGTCTCGCCAGCGAATATAGCCGGCCCAGCCCGGCAACCGGCTGAGGTGCCGGCGCAGGTACTCTTCCCGTTGCTCGTCGGGGACCTGCAAGCGGTGAAGGCTCGACGCGAGGGCATCTTCAGGGCGGTCTGGGAGCGCCTTCACCCTTCGAGCCCAGTCGGAGATCCCGAGAGTCCATCGAGCAGCCTCGCGCGACGCGAGATCCCGCCAGGCCCGATAAAATCCGTGCCTGCGTGAGGGCATCGGCCAATCCGCCATGCCTTCATCCACGAATGCGGCGCACCACTTGATCATGTGTTCGTTGATCGCTTGTTTCAGATCGGAGCCGGTGAGATCGTCGATGATCTCGACGGCGGTGCGGATGCGCTGCTGCGCCGGTCCATGCCCGGCTTGCACAGATCCTCCAGCCTGGGCCCTTGTGGGGGAATGCCCATGGTTGCCGGCCGACCCATCTTCGGAGAGATCGAGCGCCTTCAAGGCCCCGGACCACAGCGAACGAATGTAGACCGCTTCAGGGTCGCGCCCCGCCGCGTGCGATCGCAGCCGATCTTTGATGGACTGGGGAACATCAGGACGGATACGGTGGGTGGCGTCTTCCTCTGTGAGTTGCCATTGCAATAATTTGGGGTCGAGCGGATCGATGCCGTACACACAGTGGACTAGGAGGATCTCTTCAGGATGGAGACTCCGCTCTCCGGCACGAACACCGTCCTGCGATGCGAGCTCCGGCTCCCGCGATCGCAGGGCACTCAAAAGCTCCTGCTCGGAAATCCGTCCCTCGGCGTAGCATGCTCGGTACTCCGCAGTGGATAGATAGCCTTCTCCTCCAATCACCTCCTTCGCTCGCGAGACGGCTTCTTCAAAGGGCAAATGTTCGAACCCGACCAAGGGATTGCGATAGGCGAAGGTACGCAGCGGCCAGTTCGGAGGAATGGCTTCGACCGCCTGTGATACCAGAGCTCGAAGCTCCTCACGCTCTGCCTCGTTCAGTGCAGGCTGGGAGGCGTGTTCCATATGTCTGTCGCTCTTCCCTGGGCCAAATTCCGCACACGCAAGGCCGCCGTCAAGCTGCACACCTTGCTCGGGTTTTGTCACATTAAGTGAATTTGAACGAAATTTAGGCCATACACGAATTCATAGCGCATTGATTGTTCAACATTCAGGTTCCTGGCCCGAGGTAGAAAATCAGCCCTATTCGACTTAAGTTGACAATGCCTACTTGCGACACAAGCGCAAATACTACCAGGAATCCCTTGGGATTGCGGCGTTTGCGGAACACTCAGTGGAAGCAGGATACCGACTGTGTACGCGGCAAGCAGGAGTCATAATAACGTCAGCGTATGGCTTCGGACCGTCTGGGTCTATAAAATTCTGTGTTCGCAAAAAATCACCCTAAGCCTCTCCGAGGCCTTGGAGGGACTCACGAGTGGCTTTTGTTGTACCCGCAGTCGATGTTGTATTGATGTTGTATTATCGTTCTGTAGTGGGCCGGAATTACGAGTGCGTTTTGCATGCCTCCCCTTTGAGATCCAAAAAAACGCTGTACTTGTACCAGCCGCATGATTAGCTGTCAACGTCGCATTTTCCTCTGTCGCAACCGCGGAGAGGGTGACACTCTGGATTCATAACGAAAGTCCTTTGTTTACCATATCAGCACTGGAGACGATTGTGGCCCGAAAAAGTCGCCATATCTGGGCTACGTGAGCGGCGAGGAATTGTTCTTTGGATTTGGAGTTGGACTTGCACCTCATAACGATTTTATTGTAAAGGGTGCCCATGGATACCCACCACAAACCCATTGCCCATCGCATCGAATGGTTGATGCAGCATGCACGTCAGTATTCAGACTCGTTTTCCAGTTCCGCTACTACCATCGAACGGCAGCGCTACATGGCCGAGCATCCCTCGGCGATCGCCGCACTCAAATGCATGGATGGGCGCATCAATCTATCAGTCGACACCCATACGCCGTCCGGCATCATCCAGCCATTTCGCAATCTCGGTGGGGTGTTCGACTTGGGCTGGCCGCATTTGGGCGAGGTCTTGGCTAATTACGTGCATAGCGTGGTCAGCCGGGGTCAGCGGGTGTTGCTTTTGATCACCTATCACTATTCCAAAGGCGACAAGTACCGCGGTTGCGCAGGGTTCAACTACGACACCCAGGCGGCACGCGCCTACACGTACACCATCAAAAAACAGGTCGAGCATGTCTTCGGCATCGACCACGGGACGGTCTATCCCCTCGTCTGCGGATTCGAAACGGACGAGGAGGCGCTTATCCTGCACGGCTCAAACGGCGAGCTGCTCGATATCTCTCAGTTTGCAGTCGAAGAGAAAGATAGCTTGCGGCCGCGCCTGGCGGAGATGTTTCCGGACATGCACAGCCAAATCCGTTATGATCTCGAACCGCTGGTGTTCGGCAACATGGAACGAATCGCTGAGCTCCGGAAGACAGAGCGCGCACTGGATATCGAGCACCACGAGTGGATGATTTGCGTGGGGCGCGGATTCGATTTCTTGCACATGCCCAACCTTGCGCTCATCGTTGGCCCCTACAGCCCCAACCTCGACGATCCGATCGACCGTGCCGCCGGCATCATCGAGGACAACATGCGCGCCGGCCGCATTCCCGAAGATGGTTTTCTGCTGTTGGCCTCGGTCCCCTACCAGGAGGTTGGCGTGGACCGTGCCCGCGCTGAACTGAAGTCTCGTTTTCTTTCTAAGTTTGCCGCGGATGTCATCTATACTAAACATCCACAGCTGGCTCATAAGATGCACATGCGGATTGCCGTACTTGATTGGCGGTCGCGCAAGCTCGAGATCATCGCTCCCGAGTAGCGCCCAGCAATTTCCACTGCCGCCGCTAGCCACCTACGCCAGTAGCATTGTTACCTCAACCATACGCTGCGCTGATGGAAGCAAAGGCCGTCCTCTCCGTCTATCGTGTGTTTGCTTGATTTCGTTCATCTGGTTAGTTTAGTCCAACCCCAAAAAAACCAGACAGACCAGACAAACCCAATAACGGTTTTCTATGTCGGCAGGGAGCGTGCCTGAGGCGGCCTTCTACCATTTCTCATCCCCGGGAGGGATGAATCTCAAATAGTGCCCCTCGACGCATCCCACCGAGAATCTGACAGGCGCGGAAGACAGCAGATTTCTTATATTAAGATTGGGGTAGGGCTTCTCCCTGTAATCCCAACATGATAATGTCCACTTCTATAACAATTAATAAATCCCCGTGAGTCAATGACCCTGCATGACTGAACAGGCTGGCGCTTCAAACTTTATCCGCGACATCGTGGCCGCCGATCACGCAGCCGGCAAACATGGAGGCCGGGTCGTGCTGCGCTTTCCACCGGAGCCGAACGGCTATCTCCATATCGGCCACGCGAAATCGATTTGCCTGAATTTCGGGATCGCGAACGACATTCCCGGCGGCATCTGCCACCTGCGGTTCGACGATACCAATCCGACCACCGAAAATACGGAATATGTCCAGGCCATTCAGAACGACATCACGTGGCTGGGATTCGACTGGCACGGGAAGATGTTTTTTGCCTCGGATTACTTCGAACGACTCTACGAGTTTGCTCTACGATTGATTCAAAAAGGCCTGGCATACGTCGACTCATTGACGGCCGAAGAGATACGTGCCTATCGAGGCACCCTGACTCAGCCCGGGGTAGACAGCCCTTCTCGCAGCCGTTCGATCGATGAAAACCTTGACCTCTTTCGGCGCATGAGGGCCGGAGAGTTCGCTGACGGCGCCTACGTGCTTCGCGCCAAAATCGACATGGCTTCGGCCAATATCAACCACCGAGACCCGGTTCTCTACCGCATCCGGCACGCCGCGCATTATCGAACAGGGAGCGCCTGGTGCCTCTATCCGGCCTACGACTTTGCGCATCCTCTCTCGGACGCGCTGGAGGGGATCACCCACTCGATCTGCACCTTGGAATTTGAAGATCACCGGCCTCTCTACGATTGGGTCGTCGAGCAGACTGAGGCGCCGCACCGGCCGCAGCAGATCGAATTCGCCCGTTTGAACCTGACCAATACGGTCATGAGCAAACGTAAACTCATCGAGTTGGTCGAACAGCAACTGGTGAGCGGATGGGATGACCCACGACTGCCGTCGATCGGAGGACTTCGCCGCCGCGGCTATACCCCTGAAGCCATTCGGGCATTCTGCGACCATATCGGCGTCGCCAAACGCGACGCCATCGTCGAGATGCAGCTACTCGAACACTTTGTGCGCGAAGACTTGAACAAGCGAGCAACCAGAGTGATGGCGGTGCTGCGACCGCTCAAAATCATCCTCGACAACTATCCCGATGGCCAATCCGAGGAGTTGGAAGCGATCAACAACCCGGAAGATCCGTCAGCAGGGACAAGAAAGGTCCCGTTTTCTCGCATCCTCTATATTGAGCGGGACGATTTCCGTGAAGATCCGCCCAAGCAATTTTTCCGGCTCGCCCCGGGACGAGAAGTACGACTCCGGTATGCCTACATCATCAAGTGCGTCGGAGTAACAAGGGACCCACAGACCGGCGAGATTACCGAGCTTCACTGTACCTACGATCCCACGACAAAAAGCGGCGCCTCCCAGGAACAGCGCAAGGTCAAGGCGACCATCCATTGGGTCTCCGAAGCCCATGCGGCGAAAGCCGAGGTCCGTCTCTACAACCCCCTCTTGGTGACGGACCTGGCGAAGGTGCCGCCGGATCACGATTGGACAGCCTATCTCAACCCCAATTCACTGGAGCGGATCACGAACTGCCTGGTTGAGCCAAGCTTGCAGCAGACAACGCCCGGCACAAGGTACCAATTCGAGCGATTGGGATACTTCTGTACCGACTTGGATTCGACTTCTGGCACACTGGTGTTCAACCGCACTGTCTCGCTCAAAGACGCCTGGGCAAAGGTCGAAAAAACTCAGCCGGCCCGGTAATAAATCCGACATCTTCCTCCGCTCTCCGGAATGGACCCGGAACTTCCCTCTCATTCCGCCCTGTTGAAGCCTCCTTTACAGACGCAGCATCCCTGCTACGCTTGAGACTCCCGGAAATACCCAATCGCAGGAGCCATGTATCGTGACGACCATCATCAACATGACGATCCAAAAACTCCCACATCTGCTGCTTCTCTTAGGAGTAATCGCTGGATCGGCCTTCTGGTCTCCTGTGCTGGCCGCCACTTCATCAGACCGGATTGACTCAAGCGCGACAGAAGCGGTGAAGGGCACGATCGACGATCTGATCCGAGTCCTCGATAACGAAACCATGAAGCAACCTGAACGGGCCGAAGAACGACGGCGTGCCATCGAAGGAATCATCAAACAGCGTGTGGATTACGAGGAAATGGCGAAACGTGCCTTAGGGGCCACCTGGGCCAAGGTTTCCTATCGAGACCAGCGCGAGTTCGTCGGCCTCTTCGTGCAACTCCTTCGAGATTCATTTGCGAGCCGCATCACCGACCGCTCTGACGAACAGGTGGTCTTTCTGGGGGAACTTCGGAATGACGCCTTTGCCGAAGTCAAAGCACACATAAAGGGACGGAAGATCGACACGCCGGTCGACTTTCGGCTGATTTACCGTGCCCAGGAATGGCGGGTTTATGACGTCGTCATTGATGGAGCCAGCATCGTGAGCAATTACCGATCACATTTCACCAGTATTATTCGTGATGTTTCATATGGCGGGTTAGTCAAGAAGATGAAAGAGAAGGCCATCGCTATCAAAACCTTTGAAAAATCTCCGTTGCCGTAATCCTCCTTCAGCCATCTGCCATACAGATTTCCCCACGCGTCGAATCTTCCGGAGTTGACGCCGACCGATTCTCGGAATCCGCGTGCTACAATAACGGCCATGATCTGCCCCCTCTGTCACCAATCCAGCACCTGGGAAGGCAACCACTGGCGCCCCTTCTGCTCCGAACAGTGTCAATTGACCGACCTCGGCGCCTGGGCAGCAGAAGACTATCGACTACCAGGTCCCACCATCATGATCGACACTTCGCTCCCCGACTCGATGGAGCGAAACGACGATGCAGCGCCCCGGCAAGAGCATTAAGCATCTGTCTTAGAGCTCCGAGTCCAACTTCCCACAAGGCACAGCCGGCATTCGTCACAGAAGAGTATCCGCTGGCGGCAGGATTCAACGACGACGCGAAACGCCGGCTTGATCCACCCATGACCTGGTTGGCAATCCTGTTGGATCTTGCTATGGTCACGGTTACATCCCCCCCCCAACATGGAGCGACAGCCATGCTATCGACTCACGGTTATGCGGCGATCACCGCCAAAGCCACCCTGCAACCATTCGAATTCGCACGACGGGACGTGGGACCTCATGACCTGCTCATTGCGATCACCCATTGCGGCATCTGCCACTCGGACATTCATCAAGCCCGCGACGAATGGGGCGGCTCGATTTTCCCCATGGTGCCGGGACACGAAATCGTCGGCACCGTGGCGGGCATTGGGTCCGGTGTGAAGAATTTCAGGGCGGGAGACCGGGTTGGTGTCGGCTGCTTTGTGGATTCCTGCCGTACTTGCACAGCCTGCCGTGAGGGATCTGAGCAATATTGCGATGCGGGCATGATCCTGACATACAACGGCCGCGACAAGGACGGCCAGCTGACACAAGGCGGTTACTCTAGACAGATTGTCGTGGATGAGAACTATGTGCTGAGGATTCCCTCAGCACTGTCGCCTGCAGGAGCAGCTCCACTCTTGTGCGCGGGAATTACGACATACTCCCCGCTACGCCATTGGGGAGTCGGGAAATATCACAAGCTGGCAGTTGTCGGTTTGGGCGGACTCGGCCATATGGCTATAAAGATCGCGAAGGCGCTGGGAACTGAGGTCACCGTGCTCAGCACATCCGAACGGAAGCGGCAGGATGCGATGCGATTGGGAGCAACCGACTTCGCCCTCACCTCACAGCCCGAGACGTTTACCAGACTGCAGCGGCGATTTGATTTTGTCCTTGATACGGTATCAGCTCCTCACAACTATAACGATTATCTTCATTTATTGAAGACCGATGGCACGATGATCCTTGTCGGTGTGCCGGACAAGCCAACTCTGCTGGAACCCTTTCCGCTCATTCTGCATCGCCGCCGAATCGCCGGGTCGGTGATCGGCGGGATCCGAGAAACCCAGGAGATGCTCGACTTCTGTGCCGCACACCACATCGAGTCTGATGTTGAAGTGATTCCAATCCAGCAAGTAAACGAGGCCTATGAGCGAGTCCTCAAGGGCGATGTGCGGTTCCGGTTCGTGATCGATCTGGCGTCGTTGAGTTGAGGGGACTGCCACTAGTCCGGTCGGTGGCTGTCTCCGTTTGATTGACTCTTGACCCGTCATCAAGACAGGGCTACAGTGCCTCCCGGACTATGCATCAAAAGGTGGCAGTGTTCGACAAACACTTTGATGCGCGAGAAGTGGCTTCTTACGGCGTCATGGAGGCTGGGCATTATTTGCGCATTCCACGCACGACAATTCGAGACTGGATTTCAGGCCGGCATTACCGCAGCATCACCGGTGTCCGTTTCTCCAAACCGATCATCCAGGTGCCCGATCCGGACATGAAGTTGCTCTCTTTCATGAACCTCGTGGAGATCCACGTCCTCGATGCCATTCGTCGCAAGCATGACATCCCATTAGAAAAAGTCAGAGCCGCGATGAACTACCTCTCGAAGCAATTTCCTTCGAGACATCCCTTGGCCGATCAGGAATTCGTCATCGATGGACTGAACCTCTTCATCAAAAAATTCAGCCAATTGATCAACATCTCTCAGGAAGGACAATTGGCCATCCAAGAAATCCTCCGGGCACACCTCCATCGAATTGAGAGAGACATCAAGGGGATCCCTGTCCGGTTGTATCCCTTTACGCGGAAACGCCACCTCCAAGAGGAACCCAAGGCCGTCGTCATCGACCCACTGATCTCCTTCGGCCGGCCCGTGTTAGTGGGGACCGGCATTCCGACCGCCGTGATTGCGGAACGTTACAAGGCAGGTGAATCAATGGATGCGCTCGCAGAGGATTATGGACGCCAGCGGTTCGAAATCGAAGAAGCCATCAGGTGCGAACTCACCCTCGAAGCTGCCTGAAGCACGGCGCAAGCAGAACAGTGCCTTTCCTACATAATCACGGTACGGCACTGTCTCTATACTCGACTAGCCTCTTAACCCTAACCGAAAAGCTTGGACGAGCTGATAGACAACCGTTCTTCGCCTATCAGATACGAGGGCGGGCTCTTCCCGAAGAGCCGAATTAATTACACTATGATACTCGTCGGTGATTTGCTCTAGAAAGTCTCTGACCATTTTCAGAGCATTAGATGAAACCTTGGCACGAATATCAGCTCCCAACAAATGTGCTCCTGCGTTCTCGTAAGTCACACCGCTCACTTCACCCACTGTTTCAAATCGACGTGCCCCGTTTCCCAGCGACTCATAATGCTCCAAAACGTATACGAGGTCGCGAAGATCTCTGGGAAACTTTCTATCAAGATAGGCAAAGACCTTCAGTACCGCGAAAAGCCACAGTGGGATAACTGGTAGTGTAAGACCTTTCACTATCTCGATGAGCACGGCATGTTCAAACACCTCGGAAAATCCTGTCAGGTTCATCTGGTTCCCGGACTTGCGCCATACGAGAACTTCGTCTGGGCCACCCGTGACTCCATACGGGATTAGGTCAATCTCCGCAGTCCGGAAATGCAATCGATGCTCTTGCTCGCCACGGCCTCGTACGAATCCCAATTTGACGAGATCGGCGATCACCGTCTCCCACTCTGCCCACGAAGACAATTTGATTATATGGTCGGCATCCCTGGTCTCTCGAACTCCGATCTCGGAAGACAGCAAGATAGCCGGCACAAGCGCACCGACAAGTGCGAAGGGTATCCCCTTCTGCTCAAAATAGTTGTGGAGCAGTGTGAGCGCTTCCGCTAAATCACCTTCAATCTTTGGCAATGGATTCTTCCAAGTAGTTTTTATAAATGAGCCGGGCGGTTTCAAGGTCTCGGTCCGTGCCCTGATGCAACAGCTCGGCATAAATCAAAAGAGGATGTGCGGCTCGGGCGTGTTGCTGACTACCGCTCATCTGCAACACACGAGGAGAAAAGCTTTTCAGAATGGTAATGAGTCCTCCAGAGGCTGGTAACCACTTGAGACCCTTTAAGGCCTCATCCTGTCGCCAGAATTCGACAAAAAAGGTGATCATGTTTCCCTGATAGTGATGCATAATTGCATCCGCCCCAACTCCCCCCGTGACACACCAGGACATTCCCTGCTCCACCGCATACCGGCGAAAAGTCTTGACGACAGCATCGAGGTTGTTCGTCAGATCTCGATATTCCCCGACAAAAAGTTTTGGACGAAGACGGCTGGCATAGCCCTGCACCCACCGCTCGAACAATTCCTTTCGACGGATTAAGCGAAAGCGATCTGTCCCGATCGGTTCGAGATACCCTTGTTCTTTGAGATCCCGCTTAACCCACCCTACCGTGCCCAAGGCAACACCATTCACACTTGCGAGGTTCCGATACGGAAGGTTGATGGACTCAGGTTCTATGAGCAGGCCAAAAAGAAGAGCGAGGCCGCTCGGCTGAAAGAGCCTCGTTGGCTTGTCTTTCTGAGAGGCCGGCGGCTTTTTCCCTTCGACATAGAGATATAATTCCGGCGCCCGTTTCAAGAACAGATTCCCTGCTGTATCGATGAAATTGATACCAGCGTTTTTCAGTTGACCAGCTAGCAGCGGATTGACGTAGTCAGCGAGCAACAAAAGTTCCGTTGTCTTGTCCCATCGTTTTCGATCGGCATTCGCCCGGATCAGCAGGTGATGAATAGCCTGTGGACGAAGATGTGCCTTCACCTCAAACAGGTAACGATACGCCCCCCCCTTGGTTTTGATCGTCACCTCGCCATCCCACCCTCGGTCCCTCGCGTTGATCTCTTGCCGGAGATTCATTACACGGAGGGGATGGACAGCCTTCAGCCGCTCCAGCGCTGAGGCGATAATCTGAGATTCTTGCGAAATGGTCTTCATAACGTACGGTAATATAGCACGTTCATGAATCGTGAACAACGTGATTTAGTGAACAGGCTGCTTGAATTAGCCTGGACGGCGACTATAGCGCGCCGTTGAAGCCGCGGTGGAGCATTCACTGAAAGAGGTCATGCAGGCAGCGGCTGGCGCTCATGAAGGCGGGTGCGGCAGCGTTTATCCTGACATCAGGCGATCTGCAAGGCGAAGAAATGGCTCAGATTTTCGTGAAGGCACTCCCCCGAATCACCCGGTTTTTGAAGAACCACGCAAAACCATTCATCGCCAAGATCACAAAAGACGGCTCCGTCTCGCTGCTCTTTCAATAAGTCCAAGCCTTTTTCTGCATGCGAGTCACAATTCTTCACAAAACGCACGGGCATAGAAGGGACTGGAAAGGAGCCCCCAGGATGAAAGAAGTGGATGACACCCGTGCCGATCCCTAGCTTCCGGAGCAGAGACGGGGATGGAACCTGATGATCTTCTGTGCTCGCGCAACGCGCGGCCTCAGAAGGCCCTCGTTGGACGCGCGCAGTGGAAGATCAATCAGGCCCCATCCCTAAAGAGAGAACAAGCGGGTTGGAGGGAGCTTCGGCCCCCAAGAAAAGATTCATCCCAACCCCGTTCACTTCCGCGCATAGCCAAGCTCTCTTAAAATCTCTATCAGATCGTGAACAACGGTCAACGCAAGCTCCGGGGAAACAGACCGGCCTTTTCGCGTAGCCCCTCCAACATGGGTGTATTGATGTAAGAGCCTGAGTTTCTCGGCTAGGTGATAGGCGAGTTCTGGAGATGGCGGCTTGGTCTTCTTCTCTTTTGCTTCGAGAAGGCTCCGGCCCATTTTGGCGAGGGTCGTTGAAAAGTTGTCGTTTGGCGAGATGATCGCTTCAACGATGTTCTTGGCGCTGGTAATCAAGGCTCGGTAAGAATGGCTCAAGACATGACGTTGAAGTTCTTCATAATGTCCGAGAATCTCGGAACGCAAAGGCTCGTTGGTATCAGGAAGAGTTAGCTCAGGAAAACCGCTACTCAGGACAAGGGGGGAAAGTGTCACGACGCTTGAACCGAACGCATCCATCTCCACTCGGAAGACGCGCCAAACATTCGTTCGATCATTGGCCCCAGATACGAAGAACCCGACAGCGCCTTTCTCTGCATCTTGATCCCAGGCCTGACCGCCGCCTGCCGCCACATAATGTGATGAGCTGACGAGCCTGATTTTCCCAGAGTCCTCGATCTGCTTATGTTGGATCAAGTTTTGGTGAAGAAACACCTTTGCAGTTCTATACGGCGGGCCATCTGGAGTATTTACAAAGGCCAGAAGTATCTTCGGCCACGACCCGGACAGCGCGGCGCTGATGGATTGCATTTCCTGTTCAAAGTCCTGACTGGAGGAGAGATAGGCCGCGCGGCGAAGATCTACCTCAACTGGCCTGGTGTAAGAATCGGAGCCCCTCGCTTGGACTATGCGACGGCTAAAGTCCACAAAGAGTTCGTCTCCTATCATCCCAGTCATCACAACCCCTGTTATAGCTCTCCGTTGAAAGCGTGGTGGAGTATGGATTGGAAGAGATCATCCAAGCGGCGGCGGGAGGCGGCTTGCTCAATTTTCATCGCACGGATTTCTGACACGCGGGCGGCGAACTGCTTTTGCAGCGTCAACGGCGGAACTCGCAATCTGAGTCGTTTGATGATGGTCGAGTTCCAGCCTTCCATTATTGCACCCTTTCCAACTGATCGGGTTTGCTGTTTGACGGATGCGTCATGCAAGAACGCTCCCCAAATGAACCGGGGATGTGCTTTCGTTCGATCGAGTGTAATTGTGCAAAGGTGCTTCGTGCTGATGCAAACCGGAAGCCCTTCAGGAGCAATGGAACACCTCCCAACTGTGCCCATGATTGTCACGAGGACATCACCGGGGAAAACGACGAACCGCTTCATCTCTGCGAACTTGGATTCTGGGATGCAACGCGATTTCGTCCAACGGAACTCATTCTCCACTACGTTATCAATGCCAAGAACCGGAACTCCCTCCTCGAAAAATTCCGAGTGACGCAAATCGCTTCCAAATGGTCCGGTGCGAATGCTGCCTTCGTGTGCCGCAGCAAGTTCTGCAACAGTCGCAGTCTGCCAGGTGACTGAACCTGGAGCGTCAGGGCCGAACATTTTGCTGAAGAGGGAAGGGATGAGGGTGGCGGTGCGGCGGTCGGCTTGAGCGCGCAGCTTCCGCAACTCGTCGGTTTCGTCCAGCAACTTCACCAACCGCTCCTGCTCCTCCAGCGGCGGTACGCTCATTTCAATGCTGGCTATTTGCTTCGACGACAAATGCTTCACCGTGACAAACGCGGTGTTGTCCTCGATTTCGCGAAGGTGGTCGTTGATGCCGTAAAAAACGTAACCTGCGTTAAGGTCACGGCTGAAATTCTGGAGACGGCAAACTCGTTGGTTGAGTAAAGCCTTTCCACCCTGCCAGCGGTAGCAGTGGAACTCGCCATCCATACCAATCAAGAAATCGCCATTCTCAACCTCGAATGCAGGGTCGTGTTCGCCATCGTAGAATGTCTCGCTGAATCCACGCGCCAAATCTCGGATGCGAATGATTGGAAGCCCCTTGCCATCATCGTTAAACAGCTCCGACTTGAAGGCGAAACCATTCTGAATCTTCAGCAACTCGCCAAGCGGTTTGTTCGGCCAGCGTTTCATTTCTTCCCGACGATTTGTGCAAGCAAGGCGTTGCCGCGCCGGATGATGTCGTTTTCCAGTTTGAGCACGTCACCGAGAATGTCAGCTGGCTTGTCGTGGTTCACGGCTTCCGTGGTGACGGGCTTGTAGCGGCCAGCTGCGAGGCTCCAGTCGTGCTCACGAATCTTTTCAATCGCCACACGGTAACTGTTGGGACCTTCGTCACGGTTGGACCATTTGGCCAACACGTCGGGAATGTCGTTGGCTTCGATTTGCGTGCGCTTGTCGTCGAGGCTGTACCCGTCGGCGGTCAAATCATAAAACCAGACGCTTTGGGTCGGCTTGCTCTTCTGGAAAATCAACGCGGCGGTGCCGACGCCGGAATAAGGTTTGAACACGCCGCTGGGTAAGCTGATGACGGCTTGCAGGTCGCACTCGGTCAGCAGCAGTTCGCGCAGGCTGGTGGCCGCGTTCGTCGAGCCGAAGAGCACGCCGTTGGGTACGATGACACCCGCTCGTCCGTTTGGTGCGAGGTGGTCGATGAACCATTTGAGAAACAGCAGTTCTGTGGCGCGGGTGTTCAGCTTGTAGTTCAGGTCGGACAGGATGCTTTCGTCCTGCACCTTTCCGGCGAACGGCGGGTTGGCGAGGACGACGTCGAACCGCTGGCCGGGATAGGCGCCGCCGAAGCCGGTGGTGAGCGGGTTCAGCATGGAGACGCGCGCCTTTTCCAATTGGTGAAGATAGAGGTTGAGGATGGCGATTTTCACCATGTTGGCGTCGTTGTCGAAGCCGGTGAACGCGTGCTCTTCAAGAAACTTCCACTGCGCGGGCTTGAGCAGCCCGCCGTCCGCGAGGCCGCGCTTCAGGTCGGCGGGGTTTGGTGTGTTGCCGGAGAATATGGGTGAAGGCTGAGATGAGGAAGCCAGCTGTGCCGCAGGCTGGGTCACAGATCCGATGCTTGGGTTGTGGATTCACGAGTGCCACTATCAGGTCGATGATATGGCGCGGAGTGCGGAATTGGCCATTGGTGCCGGAGGCCGACAACTTGCTCAAGAGATACTCGTACATGTCGCCCTTGAGGTCGTGGCCGTTGTGCGCAGCTAAGTCCATGTCGTGGATGGCTTGCACCACGGCACGCAATGTGGGGCGGTCGTAAATCTTGAGGGTAGCGCGGCTGAAGAGGAGCTTGCCGGTGTCGGTCAGGCTGGGGAGTTCGTGCAGCTTTTCGATAGCGTCACGGACCGCGTTAAAGAGATTGTCCCCGGTCAGCGTAACGAAGTTGCCCCAAGCGTAGCGCGCCCATTTGCCGGAGAAGATACAGGTGTACCTCTTGTCGAGGCTGGCCAGAACATTATCTTTCTCCGTCAGCAGGCGCAGGAACAGAAGATAGGAAATCTGCTCGATAGAATCCATAGGGTTGTTCACCCCACCGGCCCAGAGGATGTTCATGAGCTGATCGACCTTTTGCCGGAGGCCGGAAGAAAAGAAATTCGACGGCGCAGCGAGGGCCTGAGCGACGACGGAATCGGACTGAGTTGGAGGCGTGCGCATGGATGTTCTAGGGTCCTTCCTTAGTCGCCCTCTATGGATCAATGAAGACTTCTGGATAACAACGGTTTTATAAGTCGTTGAATTACCTGACCTTATGTCTTTCCCCTTCGTTGTTTTCCTTCGAGGGTAGAAAACAACTGGGTTGGTGGTGGCATGTTCGGCTTGCAGTACCGCCTGGCGCGAGTGCCTGCCGCCGGGTTGAGGACAATCAAGAGGCCCTGTTCCAGCCACTTCTTAATCTGCTTGGAGGCTGCCAGTACGTTATCGGTTTCCATTGCCTTGCGGACCTCGGTGTTACCGATGGAGCCATGCTGATCGATGTGCCGACTCACCTGTTCCCAGGCAGTCGGCCTATGCTCGTTGAGTAGAAAGACAATTACCGCTTCCTGCTGAACATGTGGACGAGTCAGATAGAGGGGCGGGTATAACCCAACCGCCTGCATGGTGCCGAACATCATGCGTACGCCTTCGCCCGCATCAAGATTCGGTGGTGTGGGAAAGTCTCGGAGATGGTTGACCAGAACTGGATTGCGGGCATGCGTGCCGATGGTACCGATGTTAGTGGCAGTGACAGGACCGACCAGCAAGCCAGGGCTTTCCACTTCAATGCGATCGGAGAAGATACGGATATGCACATCGGCGGGCAATCGATAGTCCCGGTGAATAAGGGCGTTGGTGATGGCCTCCTTGATGACACGAACAGGGTAGCTCTGGACGATCTCGAACCCGAGGGGCCCCATCTGTACTCCGCTGGCCAACTCACTGACCACGTAGTCAGTAGTGTCCTGAATCTGGCGAATGATCGGACCTGAAATCGTTCGCGGCGGCTTGAGCAAGTTGGTGTGCGGATCGGTCTGAACACGATTGCCTCGATAGTGGAATACACGAACAGCTGCCTTACCGCTGAGAAGGCCTGAGGGCTCCTCGCCAAAGAGCAGGACGGCGGCACGGGTTGGGCGTAGCGCTCCATGTGTATCGGGCCTGGCTAGACCAATGTGACGAAGGGCCTCGGCAAGGGGACGTGTGAGCCGACGGTGCTGGGCATACTGCTTCCAGTAATCGGTATCAAGTAGTTCTACATCGATCGGTTCCAATTGTGCCTCGGCAGAAATCGTACCGCGCGCAAAGGACAGATCGTTGATCTCGTTAGCCGTCAACTCCTTATTGCCCTTTTCGAGACGGACCCATGTGCCATCATCCACAATGGAATGGATGCGATTGCTCTTCTCAATTTTCAAGAACACGACAGATCCCATGGTTCCATCACGGAGCGTACAGCCAATCTCTACGGGCAAATATGGGAGCAGATTAGGTTCCGTGATTCGGGACTGAAGCAGTCGGCGAAGTTCGTCCCAGTTGGTCGGGTTCTCCTGAATGCCATACACGCGGGCACGACCCTTGGCTTTGTCTGGATCATCAAATCCAACGGCTATGATACCGCCTTCGGTGTTAGCGAGCGCTACGACGGATTCGAGGACAGTGGTCAATTTGCCCGCCAGTCTCTTACACTCAAACTGACTACTCTCAGGCCATAGAAGGAGGTCATCGATAAGCTTGTCATCGAATGGCGGGGAAGTTTGTGTGGGGTGTACCGTTTGAGGCATCCGCAAACCCGTTTCAAATTAGCTTCTCATTGAGGAGGGCCAGATGATAATTGCGATCCGCCTAACACACTTTGCCGAACGAGTGTGGATTGACGCAAGGCCTCGAAGACTTTTTCTCGATCCTCAAATCGGGCCAGAGCAGAGACGCCGCCTAGCTGGTTGAACTGGCTGGCAGTAAAGAGTGTCATGTCCCCGGCCAGGAAGCGCCGGAGTGCCGTTGAATCTTCGGCCAGAAGTTGCGCTGTGGCGTCCACCCATTTCTGCTCGCTGTAACGGAGATTGAACCGAGCCGCGATGGAATCCACGGTATCGGTAATTATGGCTTCGCGCGTGGGCAACGGCTTGCGACCCAGCGCATTATAAACGAAGGCCGGTGTGGTTGCAGGGACGCCGTAGGAGACGATGAGCTTGTCCGGCGAGTAATACATTTCCGGACGATGGTAGAACCGTTCGTTGAGGATGGTTTCGATGGCGTCGTCGTCCTCGGCTTCAACGGCTGCTTTGAGCGCGGGTGTCTTCTCGACGAACTCCTTAATGTCGCGCTCGTAGCCACCACGGAAGGTCATGATGTCCACCTTCTCGCCATTGGGCCCGACGATACGGACTTCTTGGCTGACAATGGTGTCTATGCCTTCCCATGTTGGAATCGTACGGGCCGGTCTGTCCCGTGGAAAATCCTCCGGTTGACCTTCTGCGGCCACACTGTTGCCGCCATCGACGTGCACATACGAGGCAGTTGCGACGGATGGCTTCTTTTCACGGGGAACCTTCAACGGCAACGAGTAGTCGTATTCTTCCTCGAAGTATTCCGCGACTGCGCAGAAATCGAGAAGGAAGAAGCACGACTTCTCATAGGCTGTGTGGCCTATTGTGAACGTATAGAGTCTGGTCCCCCGGCCTTTGATCTGAATATATTCCGTCGGCGAGAAGACCGGGCGAAAGAGGCCGATATTGAGCAGGTCGCGGCAGTTGTAGCCGGTGGAGAGCATGTCCACGGATACCGCGATGCGCTCTGCGCGTTTGCCGTCGCGGAACTCTTTGGCCAGCACCGACGCCTCAGGAATGCGTGACGTGATGGTCAGCGCGATACCGGGCTGCAGTTCGTTGAAGATCTTCGTGAGGTTGGTCGCATGCGTCTGGTTCACAGCGAAGACGATGGATTTGCCAATAGCTCCAGCGGGATCTTTCTGCGCTTCCTTGAGAAAAGTTTCACACATGAGGCGATTGCGGGCTGGTGTAAAAATCTTCTTTTCCAAATCCTGGATTTTGAAGTTCTCGTCTTGTTCATTGACAACGACCGCCCAGCCGGATTCGGCGAGTGCTTTCGTGGTGATGTCTGAGCGGAGATCGAAAATCTTCGGCAGGCAGAGGAAGGGGCCTTCTGGGTCCTTCACGGCGTCGATGATGTCGTAGCGGTACGTCGGGAAGCCGGGCTTGCAACCGAAGTAGTGATAGGTGTCGCGTAACTGACGAGCTTCCAGGGCCTGGGGGTTCTCTTCGGCCAATTGCTCCATGTTGATGTTCTTAAGATAGGCCTTGGGTGTCGCCGTAAGACCGATGCGAGTGGCCTGAAAAAATTGCACAACTTCGCGGGCATCGCCATAGATGGATCTGTGGGCTTCATCGTTGATGACAAGGTCGAAGTAGAACGGCGTGAACTCTTCGCGGTAGCGGCGGTCAGTCATGAGCGATTGAATGGTGGCCACGACCACCGAGGCACCCAGAAGTTCGCCCGTGCGGCGGGCTGTCTTGTAGATCACCGGCTTGAACTCCGGTAGGACGACGGCGAAGTCTTCAATGGTCTGCTTTGCGAGTTCAATACGGTCCACGATGAACAGAACACGCTCGGCATTGCGGCTCATGAGAAACCGTCGGATAAGTGCGGCACAGAGCAATGTTTTTCCAGTGCCGGTGGCCATTTCAAGGAGGAATTTGCGGAGACCTTTGGTATCGAACAGCCGGGCGATCTCGTCCATCGCTCGAATCTGGTAGCGCCTCAGCTTGAGGTCATGCTTTAAGTGGCGGAGATAGTCGGGTGTGATGATTTCACTTTCGAGCGGCCGCGGCGGTTGAAGGTTCTTTAATCGGACTCGTTCGAGATCTTCCCGCGATGGCAAACGCTCGATACGGTAGGCGTCTCTCTGGTCGGCCCGCTCATAATTCCAAAACCAATGCTCGCGGCCGTTGGACAGAATGATAAAAGGGGCGTTGAGATTTTCGGCGTAACCGCGTGCCTGCTCCTTGGCGTCGTAGGGATCGAGCCCTTCGCGCTTCGCTTCGAGGACACAGAGCACCCGGCCAAGGCTGTCCTTGAGCAGGTAGTCCGCTCGCCCGTTCCCTGTATGCAATTCGAATTGGACTTGCTGGGGCTTCAGCAAATCCCACCCGCTGAACTCTAAAGCTTTGTCGATGAGGATGCGGGAGAAGGCTTCAGGTTGGCTCATTGTCGTGGTCAGACTAGCTTTATGACTTGAATGAATGCCGCCGAAGGATATCCTTTTCCCTCCAAGAAATCACGCTCATCTACTGGGATGCCTTTGGGGTTCGCGCACATGGCCGGAGGAGCGAGGCATCCACCGAGGCTGAGCTGGGAAGGAAAGCTGGAACTGACCAAAGCAACACGGTCGAAGACCGTGGCTGCGGGAATTCCAGAAGGCTTCCACCCGGCGAAGCCCGGAAGGATCGCTCCGGGAGGTCTGTGCGCGAAGCCCGAAGGCATCCCTCTGGGGACTACCAGGTGCGAAGGGTTGGGAGACAAAAAGCAGACGTGGCGTAGGTTGTAGATCGCGGATTGTGAGAAAGTGGCTGGGGGACTAGGAATCGAACCTAGGTAGCCGGCTCCAAAGGCCGGCGTCCTACCGCTAGACGATCCCCCAGCGCGGTACGAAACAGAGGCATAGTTCTGAGAGTACGGGCGGGAAAGATTATTTGGCTGGGGGACTAGGAATCGAACCTAGGTAGTCAGATCCAGAGACTGACGTCCTACCTCTAGACGATCCCCCAACCGACGCTCAACCTAATATACGATCGCTCACTCCGTCAAGCCTGACCGGAATAGGCGCGCTCAATCCCAGCTCGAAGCCGAGCCAATGTTCTATCTCTTCCAAGTACCTCCATCACTTCGAACAGGCCAGGGCTGGCTGTGCGACCGGTGAGCGCCACGCGAACCGGCTGGGCCAGCTGTCCCATCTTGATTGCCTCCTCCTCAACCAGCGTCTTGAAGGCCTCCTCCCATTCCTGCTTGGAGAAAGACGGAATGGTCTCGAACCGCTTCAACAATTTGCCTAGCATCGGAGCTATCGCCGGCGTCAAGAATTTCTTGGCAGCTTCCTCCTCGAACATGACCGCTTCGCCGAAATACGGCTTCACCCACTCGACCATCTCGACCAGCGTCTTCGCCCGTTCCTTGACCAACACAACCAGCTGTGCGAGCCAGTTTTGCGAGACAGCGGAGACCTCGGCTTTCAGGCCTGCATTTTCTAACAGAGGAACGAGCGCCTGAGCCACTTGGCGTGGAGGGCTTGTTTTGATGTATTCGGCATTCAACCACAAGAGTTTGTCAGGATTGAATACCGCTGCCGATGTCTGCACGCTTTTCCAAGAAAACTTTTCGATCAGCTCTTGACGGGTGAAGAGTTCCTGGTCGCCGTACGACCACCCAAGCCGGGCCAGATAGTTCACTATCGCATCGGAGAGGTAGCCCATGTCTTTGTATGCCATGATCGAGGTCGCCCCGTGACGTTTAGAAAGTCTGGCCTTGTCCGAGCCCAAGATCATCGGCAGGTGCCCGAACTGAGGAACTGAAAACCCAAGCGCACCGAAGATCGGAATCTGCCTCGGCGTGTTGGTCAGGTGATCGTCTCCCCGCACCACGTGGGTAATGTTCATCAGCCCATCATCAACCACGACTGAAAAGTTGTACGTCGGGTAGCCGTTCGACCGGAGAATGATCAGGTCGTCCTGAACGCGATTATCGAACTGGATCTTGCCCTTGATCAGATCGTCGACTATGGTCTCTCCATCTTGTGGAGACTTGAAGCGCAGCGCCGCATCGCCGGTCGGATTCGTCAGGCCACGATCACGACAGCGGCCGTCGTATTTGGGCGACAGCCCCTTGGCCTCGGCCTCCTTACGCCGCGCCTCGAGCTCTTCCGCTTTGCATACGCACCAGTACGCGTCACCTTGTTCCAAAAGCTTCATCGCATGGCTGCGATAGAGGTCTATACGCTCGGTTTGACGGAAAGGCCCCTCGTCCCAATCGAGTCCAACCCATGTCATTCCTTCGATAATGGCTTGGATCGATTCATCGGTGGAACGACCCTGATCAGTATCTTCGATGCGGAGGATGAACACGCCCTTCTGCTGGCGGGCGAAGAGCCAGTTGAACAGCGCGGTGCGGACACCGCCGATGTGGAGAAAGCCGGTTGGGCTTGGCGCGAATCTGACTCTGACCTGACTCATGACTCTGTTCCTGTATAATCGTAGAAATGGCCGGTATCTATAGCATGCAGCAAAAAGTGTTGTACAGAATCCCTGACCTTCCTTCCGCACCGCCCTTCTGATAAGAGATCTATCGGGAGATCGTCATGGCAGAATTCACTCAGCAGGCCACGGTCCTGTCGGTCACCGATCTCACACCCCACGTCCGTCAGCTTGTTGTGCTTCCTCAGACACAGAACATCGCCTTCCAGCCTGGTCAGTGGGTGTCTTTGAAGCTGCCTGTCGGCGCGAAGCCTCCCCTCAATCGCGCCTATTCCATGGCAGCCCCCGGTACGACTACCGGCGAACTGACCCTGGTGTTTGATCGCGTGGTCGGAGGGCTGGGCTCCGGCTTTCTCTATCAACTCAAACCCGGTGACAGGGTACCACTCTCCGGGCCCTATGGAAATTTCACCGTTCCAGAGCCGCTCGACCGGGAGCTCTTGCTCATTGCACGTTACACCGGTCTCGTTCCTATACGCTGCATATTGAAACAACTCTATTCCCAGCGACAGACCGGGTCCGTCTTGTTGATTGCTGTGGCCCCTGCAGAAGACGAATTCCTGTTTCATCAGGAATTACTCACGCTGGCTGTGACCAATCCCGGGCTCCGGTATTTGCCTCTGGTCGCTGCCGGCGGTGAACAGCAAGGGGTCGATCTCACACTGTCGATGCTCCGCCCCTTGATCGAAGACGCGCCGAAAGTGATTCCCATGCTGTGCGGGACGAAGGCTTTTGTGCGTCCGTTGCGCGCCTATTTCGTCCAGACTGGGTACGACCGAAAAGAAGTGAAGGTCGAAACGTATGACTGAAGAAAGTCAATGGCCTTCCTTAACGAGGTTCTTATTGACCGCCGGAATCTCGACAAGAATATCCTTGGTCCCGTTTGGCACACATTGGCAACCGAGCCGTGATTGCAGCGTCGTCATCGGCGCTTCTTCCAACTGATCGAATTCATCATCCGTCCCCTCGTTACAACTCTCAAGGCCCTGCTTCACGATGACGTGGCAGGTTGAACAGGCGCAAACCCCGCCGCAGACATGTTCTAAGGCTACTCCATTTCCCATCGCCACATCCAGAAGGCTCCCAGGGAGCCCCGTCGGGCCATAGGGGATTTTTGCCGGGTCGACTTCGACCTTCGTGACTATGCCGTCGGGGGCAATAAAGGTGACCGTATAGGCTGTCCGAGGAAGCTCATAATCAGCTTTTTCAATATAAGGATTGGTTCCGCCCATGTATCTGGTCCTTTCTCAGCCTACTGAGGTCTTGCTGTTGACAGCTTAGAAATGTGCATGCTATTCTTAGTCCGACCTTATTGATCGGAGATCATTATAGTCTCCGACTGTTATGATCGGCAATAGCAATGTTAAAGATTTCGAAAAAAGCAGACTACGCACTCATGGCACTTCAGCACATCGCGACTGTTCAGTTCGGCGACGTGATGCCTGGACGTGTCGTGAATACGAAGGAGATCGCGGAGGAGTACAACATCCCCCTCGAACTGCTGGCCAAAGTGCTCCAAACCCTCGCCAAGAACGGACTGATTGAAAGTCATAATGGTCCCAAGGGCGGCTACGTGCTGGCCCGACGTGCACACCAGATTACAATCGCCCAGATTCTCGAAAGCATCGAGGGCCCCTTGGGTATCACCGATTGTTCTCATGAGAAGGATGGGGAACTCTGTATGCAGCGGGAAAATTGCCATATCCGCACACCGCTCTTGAAGGTCCAGGACAGTATCGCTCAATTACTCAATAGTATGACCCTGCAAGACATGATGGGTGGCACACCCCTCATTACAATCCAGTCTCCCACGGCACAAGGAGTTGAATGATGAAACTGCCGATTTTTTTGGACAACCATTCCACGACACCGGTAGATCCGCGCGTATTGGAAACCATGCTCCCTTACTTCTCCGAGAAGTTCGGGAACGCGGCCAGCCGTAACCATGCTTTCGGGTGGGCTGCAGAGGAGGCCGTCGAAAACGCACGGAAACAGATCGCGAAACTGATCAAGGCCGATCCAAAAGAGATCGTCTTTACGAGCGGCGCCACCGAATCGGATAATCTCGCGATCAAGGGCGTGCTGGACATGTACAAGGAGAAGGGCGACCACATTATTACATCGTCCACCGAACACCGGGCAGTGCTCGATACAGTCAAATCGTTAGAGGGCAGAGGGAAAGCATCAGCGACCTATCTCCCCGTCGATAAATTCGGGATGGTGAATCCCGAGGATGTGCGGAAAGCCATTACAGAGAAGACCATCCTCATTTCCGTCATGCTGGCAAACAACGAAATCGGCACGATCAATCCCGTCAAGGAGATCGGTAAAATTGCCAAGGAAAAGGGCATCCTTTTTCACTGCGATGCGACGCAGGGTGTCGGCAAGATCCCGGTCGATGTCCAGGATATGGGCATCGATCTGATGTCGTTCGCCGCCCACAAGATGTATGGGCCCAAGGGGGTCGGGGCGCTCTACGTGAGAAAGAAAAATCCTCGAGTTCGCATCGTCGCGCAAATGGACGGCGGCGGGCATGAGCGCGGCATGCGTTCCGGGACGCTTCCGGTGCCCTTAATCGTGGGATTCGGTAAGGCCTGTGAAATTTGCGAGCAGGAGATGGCCAAGGAGGCTGCCCGGTTGACTGCGATGCGCAATCGGCTGGAGGCCAGTATCATGGCGGCACTCGAAGAAAGCTATCTGAACGGCCATCCGACCAACCGGCTCCCCGGCAACCTCAATATCTCCTTTGCCTATGTGGAAGGTGAATCCTTGCTGATGGGTATGAAGGATATCGCCCTCTCGTCCGGTTCTGCCTGTACCTCGTCCACCTTGGAACCTTCATACGTGCTCCGTGCGTTAGGTGTCGGGACGGAGTTGGCACATTCCTCGATCCGCTTCGGTCTTGGCCGTTTCAATACGGACGAGGAGATTGACTATACGATCAAGAAGGTTATTGAGGTCGTGACCAAGCTTCGCGAGATGTCCCCGCTGTACGAGATGGCAAAAGAAGGCGTCGATCTGAAATCAGTCCGGTGGGCCGCGCACTAGCGGCAATTGAAAATTTGCAATTGTAAATTATAAATTTCGGAGGTAACCATGGCTTACAGTGATAAAGTCGTCGATCATTTCAATAACCCACGTAACATGGGGAGCTTCAAGAAGGACGAGGAGGGTGTCGGAACCGGCATGGTCGGAGCCCCGGAGTGCGGCGACGTCATGAAGCTCCAGATCAAGGTGCAGAACGATACGATCGTCGATGCAAAGTTCAAAACCTTCGGCTGCGGATCGGCGATCGCCAGTTCGAGCCTTGCCACTGAGTGGTTGAAGGGCAAAACGATCGAGGAAGCCCAGCAGATCAAGAACACCGACATCGTGCAGGAGTTGAATCTGCCGCCCGTAAAAATCCATTGCTCCGTGCTGGCCGAGGATGCCATCAAGGCCGCCCTCGCGGATTACCAGAAAAAGTCCGACGGAGAACTCACCGGGGCGAAGTAACGTCAACGAAGGGAGCGCACCGATGGACACAACGAACGCAGAAACCCAGGCTCCTGTGATCACCCTCAGCGAGGCGGCGCTGAAGGAGGTGAAACGCCTCATCAACGTGCAGGGTATCACTGAAGGGGGGCTCCGCCTCGGCGTCAAGGGCGGCGGTTGCTCAGGGCTCAGCTATACGATCACCTTCGATGAAAAGATCGGCCAGCATGACCAAGTCCATGACTTTGACGGAGTGAAAGTCATTGTCGATGCCAAGAGCGCTATCTATCTTCAAGGCACGCAGTTAGACTTCCAAAAAGACCTGATGGGCGGGAACTTCAAATTCGTGAATCCGAACGCGGAAAAGACCTGCGGCTGCGGGGAGTCCTTCTCGGCATAGGAGCCTGTCCGACATTGCCCTTCGTGACGAGGCAAAGGAGGTGCGACTAGATGCGAGACCGCAGGGCTGGAAAAACCGGAGGCGTATTCACTGGGATACGTTGAGGATTTTTTCAGGCCGAGAACGACGCAGATGGTTGCAGATCGTTTGCCGTAGTAGAAGGGGCAATGTCGGACAGGCTCCCAGAATTGCCAGCAGAGCATCGCAACCGTCCACGGGCATGGCAGGCTGCCGTGCCCGTCTCGTCAGAAGAGGTAACGGAATGGATCATCAGCACACCCACAGTGAAAGCCCTCGTGAGCTACAGATGGCTCGCAGCATGTGCTGGCACTGCCAATCTGAAATGTCCGGTGAATATTTCTGTGATCGTTGCGTCAAGGTCCAGCCGGTGTCGAAGGAACTCGATTATTTTACCTGCCTGGGCATCCCGCGCCGCCTCACGATCGATCAACCCCAGCTAGAAGCCAGATTCTACGAACTGAGCCGCGCGTTTCATCCTGATTTTTATCAGAACAAGAGCGCTGCCGAACAGACCATCAGCCTGGGCAATTCAGCCCTGTTGAATACCGCGTACCGAACGCTCCGTGACCCGATCGAACGGGCTGAGTATCTTCTCGATCTTGAAGCAGGATCGGTGAAACAGATCAGGAATTCTCCTCCCGCCGACCTCTTTGAAGAAATTCTTGAACTCCAAGATACATTGAATGAGTATCGAGCCGCTGACCGAGCGTCAGAAAGAGAGTCGACGCTCTGCGCGAAGCTCAAATTGGAACGGGACATGCTTGAACAGCGGCAACGTGACATGGAGGCCGCCCTCCAGCAGCTCTTTGTCGAGTGGGACGCACTCCAAGATCGCGGCGAGGCGACCAGCCAGGCGAGGACCGAGCGCGACCGGATACTGAAACAGATGCGCGAAAATCTATCCAACCGTACCTACGTCAAGAACATCGTGAGCGATCTCGTCTCAACCATCGGATAATCACCGCCATGGCAGGCATCGTCGGCATCGATCTCGGCACGACCAATTCGTTGGTTGCCTACATGGACAAGGGAACCCCGCGCGTGATCGCAGGGCGGAACGAGCGCACTATGGTGCCATCCGTCGTGGCCATGACCGACAACGGGCTGATCGTCGGCGATCCGGCGAAAGAACACTTGACCCGTAGCCCGGAACGGACCGTCTACTCCGTGAAGCGATTTATGGGAAAGAGTCTTGAGGACGTACAGGGCGAGCTGGCCTATTTTCCCTACCACATGACGGAACAGGGCGGAGTCATCCGGATCAAGCTCGGTGAGAAAACCTATTCGCCGCCGCAGATCTCGGCCATGATCCTGAAGGAACTGAAGCAACGGGCCGAGGCGCATCTCGGGGAAAGTATTACCAAGGCTGTCATCACAGTCCCTGCCTATTTCAACGATAGCCAACGGCAAGCGACGAAGGATGCGGGCATGATTGCCGGGCTCGAGGTGTTACGAATTATCAATGAACCGACCGCAGCCTCCTTGGCCTATGGGCTTCAGCAAAAAACTCAGGGCACGATTGCCGTGTACGACCTTGGCGGCGGGACCTTCGACATTTCGATTCTGAAACTTAAGGACGGGATTTTCGAAGTCTTGGCTACGAACGGCGACACGCATCTGGGCGGGGACGACTTCGACCAGCTGATCGCCGATCTGTTCATCAAAGAAATTCTAGAACGACATGGCCTCGATCTCCGGGCCTACCCCGATCATATGCAGGCCGTCCGTTTGGAAGCCGAGCGGGCAAAGATTCGACTGTCCGATGAACTGAAAACGACGGCAACTCTCGACCTGCCAGACGGCAAAGGAAGATTTAGCAGAGAGCTGACGAGAGATCAGGTCGAATCCTTGACGATGGCCCTGATCGAACGCACCCTGGCTCCTTGCCGCAAAGCGCTCAAGGATGCAGAACTCACTCCCGCGCACATCGATGAAGTAGTGCTTGTCGGCGGGTCCACACGCATGCCGCTCGTGCGGCAACGTGTTCAAGAATTATTCGGGAAAACACCGCACTGCGAGCTCAATCCTGACGAAGTCGTCGCCCTCGGCGCAGCGGTACAGGCCGATATCTTGAGCGGCGGCACTACCGACATGCTGTTACTGGACGTCACCCCTTTATCACTCGGTATCGAAACCATGGGCGGGGTGATGAGCAGCGTCATCCGACGAAATACGACCATTCCAGCTGGCGCCAAAGAGATGTTCACGACCTATGTAGACGGCCAGACCGGTGTGGACATTCACATTCTACAAGGCGAGCGCGAGCTAGCGAAAGACAATCGGAGCCTGGCGCGATTCAGGCTCAAGGTGCCACCTTTGCCCGCCGGTGTGCCACGTATCGAAGTCACGTTCTTGATCGATGCAAACGGCATCCTCAACGTCCTGGCGAAGGACATGCGGACGGGACAAAGCCAGTCTATCGAGGTCAAGCCCTCCTACGGTTTGTCGGACGGTGAAGTAGAGCAAATGATCGAAGATTCATTCAAGTTTGCCTCGGATGATATTTCCGCCCGCAAGTTAATTGAAGCGCGGCTGGACGCCGGTGCATTGATCACGACGACGGAGAAATCCCTCCTGGAGGGAGGCCATCTCATCGCATCGGACAACATTGCCGCCACTCGTGCCGCACTGGCAGCGTTGTCCACGGCCAAAGACGGCACGGATCCTCGCGCCATCCGTGCACGGATGGCGGATCTCGAACAGGCCGCAAAGCCTCTGACCGTTGCACTCTTGAACGATTCGCTCACGAAAGGGTTGCAGGGGAAAAAGGTTTCAGAGGTCACATAGCGACGATCCCGTACCGATGCCGTGGTCAACTTACGACGGGAGCATGAGGAGTGGATATGGATCTGAAGTGGCAGAATGCAGAAGATGTCGCAATCCGTTTAGTCGAAGAACATCCGGAAACGGACCCCTTAACCGTTCGATTTACCGATATGCATGCCTGGATCGTGGCACTCCCTGACTTCAAGGACGATCCGAAAAAATCGAATGAAAAAATCCTGGAAGCGATTCAGATGGCTTGGCACGAGGAATATCAAGACTCGAAGTCCTAACTCAGGCAAACCCCTCTCCTCAAATCAATTCCGAGGCCCTTTGCTTCTCTTGTGGTGGTGCCTTCCCTGGAATACTTCCACGATCGAATGGTGGAAAGAGCCCCCGATAAAAAATGCTCCTAGGCTCCAGAAGTCGTTTTTCCCGATTGTGCTTGTCTCCACACCTGTGGTTCTGCAGCCCACAAGGAGCTCTAACCCATAAACCATTGTAATAATAGTGAATTGATCCTGATCCGATGTGTCAGGCGAGGAGATCTCTCTCTGTAGAGGCAGTTCCCACCCTTCCTTTGGGGCATTGCGGAACAAGAGGGGATTCGGTGATAAAGGAGTCTGATTATTGTTGCATGAGGCCCTTCCCATGTCGAAAATCCTGAATTTAAGTGAGAACACCACTGACGAGGATTTAAGGCATTTGACGACGTTGCTGCTCTATCATCTGGTAGAAAAAAGCGGGGGGCAGGTTCAATTCAAGTTAGAGGACGCCCATCGGGTTCGTGAGAGCCTGACCACCAAGATGGTGCAGATGCAGGTCGGAGATGAGATACGGTTGAGAATTATCAATCGCCTGCCGGAACTTTCCTGACAATCCCCAGAGGGCTACGTTTCCTCCTCACAAAACCACAGCGGACTTTCTTTCTTCCATCAATGTTGGGGATGCCATAACCGGCTCGCTTGTCGCCAAGAGCATGGTGTGAAAGAATGTTCATATGTTATACATCTCACCCCACGTCGCCATCCCCGATTCTGAAATCGACATCCATGCGATGCGCTCTCAGGGTGCAGGCGGGCAGAATGTGAACAAAGTCTCGTCTGCGATTCATTTGCAGTTCGACATTGCCGCCTCGTCGTTGCCACAGTTTTACAAGGAAGAGCTGCTGAAATTGAAGGATAACCGCATTTCAGAAGAAGGGGTGATCACCATCAAAGCCCAGCAGTATCGGAGCCAGGAGCAGAATCGAGAGGATGCGCTCACTCGACTGCGTGAGCTCATTCAACGCATAGCCATCCCACGCAAGAAGCGAAAGGCGACGAAGCCGACGAAGGGATCGAAGCAACGGCGGTTGGAGAGCAAGACCAAGCGCGGGAAACTGAAAATCCTCAGGCGAACACTTGAGTAACCATCGCGCCTGAAGCGTCGCTCGTATCTCGTCTCTCGCAGGACAACGCCTGCGCTTCACGCTTCACGAGATACGCTTCACGTCAGTCCGCTGATGCGAGTGAGCCTAAGATATGATACCCGCCATCGACGTAGATCACTTCCCCGGTAATTCCACGTCCTAGCGGACTGATCAAGAACAACGCCGTGTCGCCGACTTCGCCTTGTTCCGTTGCACGGCGGAGAGGCGCAAATTCCCGGTGGTGATCCACCATCTTGCTGATTCCGGAAACTCCGCGGGCAGCGAGAGTCTTGATGGGACCGGCGGAGATCGCATTCACCCGGATGTTCTTGGGGCCGAGGTCATGCGCCAGATAGCGAACGGTGGCTTCGAGCGCGGCTTTGGCTACCCCCATGACATTGTAATGGGGCACGACCCGTTCAGCACCGAGGTAGGTCAAGGTAACGACCGAACCGCCCTCAGCCATCAACGGCATCATGGCTCTGGTCACAGCCACGAGGGAATAGGCGCTCACGTCGAGTGCTGTGGCAAACCCTTGCCGCGTGGTATTCACGAACTGCCCCGTGAGTTCTTCACGTGGGGCGAATGCGATGGAGTGAATAAGAAAGTCGATCCTGCCGGTTTCCTGTTCTACGCTCCGCACTAATGCGGAGATTTGCGAGTCGTCTCCCACGTCGCAGGGAAAAGCCTTCGCGCCAGGCAAGGTGGCGACCAGCTCTTCGACATTCTCCCTGAGCCGTTCGTTCTGGTAATTGAACAAGAGCTGAGCGCCCTGACCTGCCGCCGATTGTGCGATAGCCCAAGCAATGCTGTGCTTGTTGGCGACACCAATGATCAGTCCCTTTTTGCCTTCGAGTAGCATGGATTTCAATTCCCCTGGTCTAACAGGATGTTGCCACGATCCGCCGACGTCGTTCACCTCGCGTACGACAACCGATGGGCCCCGAGACGGATACGCACTAGCCCTCTGCCAGGCAGGGAAGATAGCACGATTTCCGGACTTGTTCCAGAAAGGACAGTCGAATTCCTGAAGGGGACTGAAACAGAAACAGAGAGGTATTGTACTGGGGCGGTTTAGTATGGGCTCAACCATTCTGCCACAGAAAAACGAAGGCCAAGCCATCCATAGGCAGGCGGTGAACATATGTAATACGTTGATAGATTTACATATTTGCAATCTCAACTAATCGGCATAATGCTTGCTTGGGTTACAGGTCTTAGTACAGATGGTCGGTACAATCTTCCAAACCCTAAACAAGGAGAGATCTATTATGAAGAGCATTTTGATGGCGATCATGGCAGTCGCAGTGGCAGTGACGTTCAGCGCTCCAGCCTTCGCCGGTGAGGAGAAGAAGAAGGACGAGAAGGGCGGCAAGTACGTCGAGACCTACGGCGACGAGAAGAAGAAGGATGAGAAGGGTGGCAAGTACGTTGACACCTTCGGCGAAGAGAAGAAGAAGGAAGAGAAGGGCAAGTAATCCCTTTTCTTTGGCGAGGCTGTAAGCTTGAGGGGGCTCCTACCTAGAGTGGGAGCCCCCTCTGGCTTTTCTCCTATCGACGGCTAAGGCTCAGATACACCGCTTGTAATCCCACGATCGACTTCGCATCTCTGATCGCTCCAGTCTCGATCATCCTGATCGCTTCCTGTAGAGGCAGCTCGATTACTTCGAGGACCTCATCGCGATCGAGCTGTTGTCGACCGGACGTCAGTTCTGTCGCCTTGTAGATGTGAATCACCTCGTCAGTGAAGCCCGGTGCCGTAAAGATGCTGGAGAGGAGATCGAACCTGCCGGCTCGATATCCGACTTCTTCTTCCAGTTCGCGTGCCGCGCAGACAGTGGGATCTTCCCCCGGGTGAAGCTTTCCCGCAGGAATTTCATAGATGAACCCTCCGGCCGCGTGGCGGAATTGCCTGATCAAGATGACCCTGCCATCCTCCTTCAGCGGCACCACCGCGGAAGCTCCCGGATGGCGCACGACTTCCAAGTCGACCGTGTGGCCGTTGGGCAGCGTGACGGTGTCGACGTTCAAGTTCACGACGATGCCCGTGTAGATGTGTTTGGTCATTTCATTTCGTAAGGGGTTAGGCGTTAGGCGTCAGGGGTGTCAATAAATACAACCTTCTCCCCACTCGTCTTACGCCTGACGCTTCACGCCTCACGATTTTTTGCGCTTATAGAACGGCGGCTTCACAATGAATGCCGGAAGGCTCTTGCCACGGATCTCGATCAGGATCGATGTGCCGGGCTCTGCATAGCGCAGCGGCACATAGCCCAACCCGATACCCTTCTGGAGGAGCGGCGAGAGGTTGCCGCTCGTGACCTCGCCGATCGGATGGAAAGCCGTAGGATCGAGGATTCTAAATCCGTGGCGAGGCACGGCCTTCTCAACGAGCTCGAAGGCTACGAAACGGCGAGGCACTCCGGACTGTTTCTGCGCCAGAAGCGCTTGCCTACCGATGAACTCACCTTTCTGAACACTGACGGTCCAGTCCGCATTGGCTTCAAACGGGGTCGTAGCTTCATCCATATCGTTGCCATAGAGCAGATAGCCCATTTCCAACCGGAGAAGATCCCTCGCGCCGAGCCCGGCTGGTTTAACTCCCCAAACCTTCCCCCTGTCGATGAGCAGGTCCCAGAGGCGACCGACCTTGTTCGAGTCGATATAAATTTCATAGCCGAGTTCTCCGGTGTAGCCGGTTCGGGCCAGCAAGCAAGACAGGCCGCCGATCGTGCCATCACATGTGTGATGGAGCTTCAGCCCTTCGAGCGCCGTCGCACCAAGGCTGATCAGCACTTGGCGAGAACTTGGGCCTTGAACAGCCACCTGGGACAATTCGACCGACCGATCTTCGAGGCGAACCGTCTTGTCCTGGGCAAGCTGTGATTGCAGCCATAACAGGATCTTCTCGCGATTCGAGGCATTCACGCACAAGAGAAACTCGTCCGCTGAGAGCCGATAGAGGAAGATGTCGTCTTTGATGCCGCCCTTCTCGTTACAGACCATGGAATACTGGGCTTGAGAGACGGCGAGTTTTCCGACATCGTTGGTGGTGACTCGTTGGAGAAAGGAGACAGCACCGGGTCCGGCGATCCGTACCCGCCCCATATGGCTCACATCGAAGAGCCCGGCATGGGAACGGACTGTATGGTATTCATCCACGACACCGCTGTATTGGATGGGCATCTCCCATCCGGCAAAGTCGACGAGTTTGGCGCCACAAGCTTGATGGTGCGTGATCAGCGGGGTCTGGTGCATCACAGGGTTCACAGACCAAGCAGTTCAACGTCAAAAATCAACGTCGCATGCGGGGGAATGACACCACCGGCTCCCTGCGCGCCATAACCAAGCTTGGAAGGAATGGTCAGTTTTCTCTTCCCTCCCACTTTCATGCCCTTGACACCCTCGTCCCATCCCTTGATGACTCGTCCAGCTCCCAGAGGAAAGGAAAAAGGTTGCCCTCGGTCGACGGAACTGTCGAACTTCTTCCCATTTTCTAGCCAGCCGGTGTAATGCACGGTGACGGTCTGTCCCGCCTCGGCAGTCGCGCCTGTTCCAATCACGAGATCGATATACTGCAACCCCGACGCTGTCGTAACTTCATTTCCCTTCGCACCTGCTTCTTGAAATGGCATGATGACTCCTTTCGAAAACTCTATGCACGGGCTGCTCTCACCGATGTGCCTTGCGAGGGTCAGGCTCCGAGAAAATGACCACACTCGCCGTGTAGCCATGCAGGAAGTTCCGCCCTCCGACAGGGCCGATCTCGCCTTGGGCAAAGAATCCTGCCGCGGGGATGGGGCCGAGCCGCTCTTGCACGGCTCCACTATCGTGATGGGGTCGACCGAAGAGCCCCTCACCGCGCCCGCAACAACTGAACAGAAGGGCCCCGAGAGGGGGATGTCTGTGCGTCGCTCGATCCGTCGCCAGGAGGAGGTGCAAGTCATCGCTTGCAGACTGTGCGTCACGGAGGTGGAACTGGACGGTTTGGCCCTCCTGCACAACGTCCCCGATCGCGACGGCTCCGGTCTGTTGATCCGCTCCGATGAGATTCCGAACAAGGAAGTCGCCCCTCTCGAAATGGCTTCCCTGCTCCTCGATCGCAATGCCCAGATGCAATGCCCTGTGCGCATTGCGGCGGTGGGACCCTTCCAGCGATTCAAAGACATCTTGTAGTTTGGTCAAGGCCGCAACGCCGCCGAGCTCATAAATGAGGTTCTGCTCTGCCCTGGTGACCACAAACCGTTCGCCGATCGGGCGACAGCCTTGCGAGGTGACGGTTCGGACCGTGATCGGTCCTGTGAGTTGCACGCCAACCACGCCTCCGTCGAAGCTCTGATCATTGAGGAGCAGTCGATTCTCCCCCGCATCCTGTCCTCCACCGGCGAGCCCCCCGCCGACTGTGCACCGGGGGTACCGGTCGGTTATGAGGGATAGGACTTCCTGCATCGGTGTTGAAAAGGGATCACCGAGGAGGAGAAAGGTCGAATCTTCAAGCCCCGGCTCCGGCCATCCCTGCAGACGAATCTGGTCTTGCAGATGAGACACGGAGAGCTGAAGGGGAGTCAGGGTGACATCGGGAAGGCACGCGACCCAGAGGGTAAGGGCTGCAGCGGTTTCAATCTCTTCAGAGCCGGCGATGACACCTTCCCCGGAACAACCCAGACAGACCTTCGCCCTCAGCTCTCTCTGGAGCATGGTCGAAATTTCTGAGATGTTGGAGGCATGGTGGGGGGAGAAGAAGAGGAAGGCCAGATCGATAGGGGCTGTACCGATCTGCATCCGTATGGAGTCCGCGAGCTCGCTGGATGCAGCTCTCGTATCGGTCATGCGAGAGAGCGCGGTTGCAAATTGAAGCGTGGCCGGAGAAGTCATGCTTGTGGATTGCTTCGTCACGGTATGAACCTATGGCCCCGTTGGTCGTTGATACCTTAAACTCCTGGATCCATTCGTTCTGGGCGATCCTTCGCCAGCTTCTTATAGTATCGCCACATATAGGAGTGGTAGTCGTCGAGTTGCGCCAGGAGATAATGCAGCTCTGCAGGATCTTCCGTCTCCAGGGCATGAACCATGCGCGATTCCAAGAACTCGGCAAAGGCATGGGTTTTCCCCAACACAGTTATGAGACTCAAGCCGCCACCGAGTTGATACCCGCTCATAGTCATCCTCCAGATGCAAAAGAGTCGCGAGAGAATAGCGAGGCACGAGAGGAAAATGCAAGTCGGGGAATACTCTATTTCACTGGCGGCTGACTCTCTACACGTTATCGTGTGCGCTGATCAAGAATCGCGCGGAGTTTCGCGAGTGAGATCGCCTCGGCACGATGACCGTCGCGGCCCACGACTGTCGTCGCCATGGTCAGCGCATTGAGAATAGCTTCTTCCGTGGCTTCGACTGTCGCCGCGATCATTGGATTCAAGTGCGTATCGGCAAGATGCGCCTGCTGAAACGTCGGCTCCTTGGGATAGTGGGGAATGATATTCGCTGTGGAAAACGCGAGCATGAAGTCTCCGCTGCCATGGCGCGCTGTTGAACCGGTACGTGCAAGGCCTAAGGCGGCACGCTTCGCCAATCGTGTGAGCTGACGTCCATCGAGCGGCGCATCCGTCGCGATCACCACCACGATGGATCCTTCGCTCTGGCCCGGCCGGAGGACTTCTGCCACCGGTTGAGATGCCTCATAGAGTTTCCCAACCGGCATACCTCCGACGACGAGTTCCGGTCTCCGGCCATGGTTGGCATTCACCAGAACCCCGACGGTATAGCCCCCATCTTTCTCTGACAACCGCCGCGAGGCAGTTCCGATGCCACCTTTAAACCCATAGGAGACCATCCCAGTCCCTGCTCCGACTGTACCTTCCTTCACTGGGCCACCCACCGCATGATCGAGCGCAGCCATAACATCCTGCTCAGACACGTGACGGCCTTGAATATCGCTCAGCCGGCCGTCGTCGCATTCGGCAACCACCGGAGTCAGCGTATCGTCATCGATGCCGATCTCCGGATACTGTTTGATCATCCAGCTCATGACACCGTTCGCCACGCGCGGCACATTGAGCGTATTCGTAAGCGCAATCGGGTATTCCAGAAAGCCGGATTCTGCAACCCAGGCCAGCCCAGTCATCTCTCCCGTACCATTCAACACGAAGGCTCCTGCTGGGACTTTCTTGTGCCACACATCGTCACGCGGGATGATGACGGTCACCCCCGTTCGCACCGGCCCTTGGCCCGGTTTCAATGCGCCCTCACCGGAGATGAGGGTTATCTGCCCGACTTTCACGCCCGCGACATCGGTAAGGGCGTTCAGAGGGCCGGCAGGATAGGAACCAATCACAATGCCCAGATCACGAGCACGCTGCCTCGGTTCTTGACCATCCCCTGCATTGGCCGAGAAACCACACACAAGAGCGAAGCACAGCACTGCCAACATGAGGGCGGTCGCCGTCACACGTTCAGACTTCATGCAGGGATCCATAATGAGGGACTGTCACGTCGATGCCGGGATGTTCCGCTCGGATCGCAGCGGCCAGCGAGAGAGCCTGCTTCTCTTCACCGTGCACGAGGAAGATCTTGCCCGGTAGTGGGTCGATGGCTCGCACATAGGCCAGGAGATCGTTGCGATCCGCATGGGCTGAGAGCCCATTGAACTTGACGATCTTCGCCCGGCGTGGTGTAGGCACGCCGAAGATCGGGACGACATCCCACCCTTCGACAAGTTTGCGTCCAAGGGTATGCTCAGCTTGAAATCCCACGAAGACAATGACGTTCGCTTCATCTTGAATGGCGTGCTTGAGATGGTGGACAACACGGCCGCCCTCACACATCCCCGAAGCGGAAATGATGACACAGGGCCCCTTTATGCTGTTGAGGCGCTTGCTGTCTTCCGACGACGAGACAAAACGGATATAGCGGGAAGCGAAGAGGTCGTTGGATGAAGCGAATGTCTTGGTGGTTTCTTCGTCGTAGCATTCCGGGTGGCGACGAAACACTTCGGTGGCCCTTCCGGCCAGGGGCGAATCTATATAGATGGGAATGGGATCGACGCGGCCTTCCCCGACAAGCTCCTTGATCCGCATGATAAGTTCTTGGGTCCGCCCCACGGCGAAGGCCGGGACGATGATCTTGCTCTTATGGAGCTTTGCATGGGCAAGGAGGTCTTGCGCCTTCTTCTTCATCTCTTCGCCGGCCTGTTCATGAAGCCGATCTCCATAGGTCGATTCGAGGATCAGCACGTCGCAGGGTGGTGCCGGTTCAGGATCGCGAAGAATAGGCATGTTAAAGCGGCCGAGGTCTCCGCTAAATACGACAGTGGTGGTATTACCTCGGGCCGTGTATTTCATTCGAATGGCCGCCGATCCCAAGATATGGCCGGCATCCTGAAATGAGGCGGTGATCCGAGGGGCAAGCTTCAGATTGTCGGCATACCTGACGCCTTCGAAACGACGGATGATTGTCCTCACATCGTCGCTGTCGTAAAACGGGCGGACACAGGCTCTTCCACGTCGCGTTTCCTGCTTATTCACGTACCGGCAGTCGTTTTCCTGAACCCGGGCCGAGTCTTCGAGCATGATGCTGGTCAAATCCGCGGATGCGCGGGTGAGATAGACCTTGCCGGAGAACCCGTGGCGAGGCAGGACAGGCAGGGCGCCGGAATGATCGATATGGGCGTGAGAGAGCAGGACGGCTCCCAGTGATTTGGGATCAAATCCGAGGTCTCGGTTTTGCCGGACAGCATCTTCTCGTCGTCCTTGAAAAAGTCCGCAGTCCAGCAGGAGTTTGAAGCCCGGCACTTCCACCATATGGCGGCTTCCCGTCACCGATCGCGCCGCTCCGTGGAAGGAGAGTTTCACGATGAGGATACTCCGTTGCGGCGCGCGATCAGATCCCAGGTTTCCTGGGCCGTCTCAGCATAGTGAAACAGTTGAAGATCCTGCTGGGCGATGAGCCCGTTCTCGACGAGCCATTGCCAGTTAATCAGGCGCTCCCAAAAATCCCGTCCGATCAGTACGACCATCACATTTTCGGTCTTGCCTGTTTGGAGAAGTGTCAGCGTCTCGAACAGCTCATCGAGCGTACCGAATCCTCCGGGAAAGGCAACCAACGCCTTGGCACGGATTAAAAAGTGCATTTTCCTAATGGCAAAATAGCGAAACTGAAAACTCAACTCCGGTGTAATATACGCGTTGGGGTGCTGTTCGTGAGGGAGGGTGATATTGAGGCCGATAGATTTTGCATTCACGTCCGCCGCCCCTCGATTGGCGGCCTCCATAATACCGGGCCCTCCGCCGGTCACAATGACGTAGTCGCAGCGGCCATCGACTTGGCAGGTTGACGACACCAGACTGCCGAATTCACGCGCCACGTCATAATATTTTGAGAGGGCAAGTTGTCGCTGCGAAATCGTCACCCTTTGCCGATTCGTTGGATCGTCTGGGTTTTGAAGGGCCTCCACTTCGGCCATATGAAGGGCATGCTTCGCGGCGGCTGGTTCTTGTAGCCGCGAACTCCCGAAGACGACGATGGTCGATCGGATCCCCTGTTCACACTGAATCAACTCCGGCTTCAACAGTTCGATCCCGATGCGGAGGGGGCGGAGTTCGTCCCGCTGGAGAAACTCTGTGTCGCGATCGGCAGGAATGTAGGAGGAGGATTCAGCGGCAGGATTGATGGCATCCGGATCAGATGGAGGATTCATGCGGCGATTATAAAGAGATTAGAGAGGCCCGGCAATTCTGGATAGGACACCGCATTTTAGAATGGCCAGAACCAGATGACCGGCTCATCCTTAGCTCGTCGGGAGAATCCGTAGGCGCGCACGGTCCACTGAGGATCGAACACCACCTGGAATTGTTCAGGCTTCACTCCGGTCTTGCTCAAAGCCATCCTCGGTGAAATCGGGGAATAGGGCAAGAACAGGCGAGTGATGGCGCCGAAGTCAACAGACGCGGATTTGGTATCACTCCAATAATAGAGCGCCACGAACCCGAAATCGGATTCAGTCACCTCATCCGGGGCTCCGATGTGATCGGCCAATTCGCGTATCGTTGTCTGCCCGACACGAACAAAATTGACCTGTTCCGAGGTTATGACGTCGTTAAGCTTTGCTCGGCGGACGGTACATCCCGCGCAAAGAAGGAAGATGCAGAGAGTGCCAACGATCAATTTGATCAAGTCGAAACGTGCCGCCACGTTAATCACCAAAGGGCCACAGTTTGAATTCTGTGCGGCCAGTGCGTTTGCCGTAGACGACTTCTTCGGCTATCCCGTTTCTGTTGAAAAATACATAGAGGTTATCGCTCTTGACATCCATGCGGATGAAATTCAGTATTAAAAGGATCATCGCCGGCGATTTCCCGTCATAGTAATAGTAGTGAAAGATCTCACGATCGTTGCCTCGGACAATCCGATCCGGGGCACCGATCATTGAAACGACTTCTTCCATGGTCGTCGTGCCTTTCTTGATGGCTGATATGGCGTCGTCTTGAAGCGGCTCGCCGACCGTTCCTCTGGTCACGATACAACCTTGAGTCAGAGCCAGTACCAGGATGACGATGATACCGGCCAGCGGTCTGAGAAGTAACACGAGTCCTCCTTTTGCTAAGCTTCGTTTGGACGATCCTCTAAACCCTTTAGAGATGAGAGAACAAAATCTGTTTCAAACATGGCGTAGGATGACGGGGTGAGTCCCACTTTTCGGTACACTTCCTGCGCAGTGTTATTGCGCCTTTCGACGTACAGACGGACCCCGCAGACGTTAGGCCTTGTCCTGGCAGCGGCTAACACGCTTTCGTGCATCCGGCGAAAGACCCCCTGACAGCGCCAAGCTGGAGCTACGTAGACGCTTTGGATCCACCAAAATGCTCCATTCCGCCAATCGCTCCATTCATATGTGACCATCAGCTGCCCAAGGAGTTGTCGGTTGTCGCCCTGCCCCTGTTCTGCGACGATGAAAAATCCCTGGGCGGGATTCTCGATCAGGGCGGTGGTCCCAAGATGCAGGCGGTCAAGATCAAGGCAGCGGCCTTCTGTTTCAAGAGCCATGGCTGCACTGAAAGACTCGATCGTCGCCGCATCTTCTGGCTTGGCAAGTCGAACGTTGAGTTGATCGAGGGCTGGCATGAAGTTTAGGCCGGTGACTTTGGGGGTTGCAACCATCCGGATTCTGGCTTGTACAGACCAGCGGTGCACTCCATCTTAATGGCTTCCTCCGGGGGCAGGTTGATCGGGCGTACCTGTGGCTGAGGAACAAGTGCCAGGAAACCGGTAAACGGATGGATGGCTGTCGGCACAAAGACCATGAGCAAGCGCGCTGGTGGTGCGACTTGGAGGGACGGCGGCGCAGCTCCCATCACAAATCCGATCGCCCAGAGACCGTCTCGAGGAAAGGGAAAGGCCACCACGGTGCTGCGCCCGAATCGAGAACGGAAATTCAGGAGATCGGTCATCCCCTTGAGGGTGCTGTAGACACTACGCACCAGCGGAACATGCTCGATCCATCGTTCTGTCCCTGAGATTACACGTTGTCCGATTACATGGGTTGCGATGGCGCCGACAATTACGACAATGAGCAGAAACAAGACGAAGCTGACTCCTGGACCCTGCTGAGCTCCGATGTCCCACGGAAGGTCGTGAATCAAATCGTTGAGCGCGTGAAATAGGGTGGAAAAGATCAAGAACGTCGCCCAGGCCGGCAGAAGGACTAATAATCCGGCCAAGGAGTACTTCCATAAGGTCTTTGACATCTCTACCCACTTCCTCCTATCAAGCCGATGCGGCAAGGTGTGTACTGTAGCAGAAACCGCCGATCGAAAGGGGGTCTGTTCGTAAGACTTGATCTCTGTGAGTTCGGTAATTTATTGTATACCTGTTCAGCCCGATAGATTCACAGAAGGGGGATGTTATGGCGGAACGAACGGAAGAAAGGCGCCCGGTCAATATCGACAAGGATCTTCTCGCCATACTCTGTTGCCCCGATACGAAACAGGATGTAAGCCTGGCGGATAGTTCGCTGATTGCCAAGTTGAACGAGGCCGTGAGCCTTGGGCAATTGAAAAATAAGGCGAATAAGCCGGTCACCGAGCCTCTGGATGGAGGTTTGATCAGAAGCGACCGGAAGATTCTGTATCCTATTCGAGAAGACATTCCTGTCATGCTCATCGAAGAAGGAATCCCCTTGGAAGGGGTGATCTAGGGCTCGAGGTCGAAGCTCTAAGTTGCGTCAATCGTCGCTAGGACAGTACCACAGCGAGCGACATTGCCTATTGGTTGTCGGTCTTGGAACCTGTCGATGTCCCACATTGCTGGCAGAGATATTCATAGAGATTCCCGGTCGGGAGTACGAGCAGCAATCGCTGCCTCGTTGGAGTCGCCACTCGGCAGGTTGGACAATAGAGCAGCGAGGCGTTCAACGATCTGAATTGATCCGGCGTCTCTGAGGGATCTGGTCTTGGCCGTCGAGCAGCTCTGGAGAATAGACCGGGTGGTTTACGCGGGAGGCCTGACATAAAAGACTTTTACGTAGATACAGCAGTGACCGCCACTGTCCAGATTCGACCGACTCTCCTATATATGGTAAGGTTCAGCCATGCGTCAAGAGGATCGACGGCTACATTGTACGGGAAGCCCTGCTCAAGACGAGAGGGTTACACCGCCGGCGTCTTGGCTGACTCAATGTCCGTAGCTGTGATCAGGCTAGACAAGTAATCCGCGACAAAATTGAGAGCCTCCTCTCGACCGTCTGCACGACGGCCCTTCTCTCGTCGTTGGACCGACAATTCGTGATCGAGATCGGATTTGACTTCCGTGAGAACCCGCTGGAGGGAAGAAGGGGTCAAGTTCGCATCCATGTCTTCGAGCTCCTGGCAGCGATCAAGCACCCAATTTAACCCTTCGATCCGCCCCGCGTAATGTTCCTGCTCAGCGGTGTCAATCCGTGACATCGTGGTCGCAAAGGTTTGGGCTTCGTAAATGAGATTATAGAAGCTCGTCACTGCTCGTTGTAAAGTTGGATTCATGTCGCTCCTTTAGACAAATTGGTCACCAATGGATTATACATGAGAATGCCCCGACGACAAGGAAAAAATGTTGGGCTAGGTGAATAGGAGAGAATGAAACTCGTTCATGAAGCCATAATAGAGCGGAGCGAAATCCTTGAGGCTCTCGGGGCTCGTTTCTTTAAGACGTTTAAAGAAAAGCACCTGCGCTCGGGGGTTGATCTGTTCCAGGAGCTGACCCAATTGAGCCATGGTATAACTGCTGGCTGGAACGCTGAGGACATAGTGTACGAGGCGTTCGACGAATTGCTGCGCGATATACTCGCTGGAAAGGTAGCCTTCGGGGAGTTTCCCTGAAGCCAGAAACTCATCGAAGGGTATGGCTTGCGCGGCGAACGGGATCGGTGGTGGTTGGGGAGAGGTCACGCCGGTGATACCCCAGCTTGTGATGGAAGAGTAGGCTGATACTTGAACAACTCTACTGAACCCCCTAGCGCGCGTCAAGTGTGCAGAAGAGATAGGATAGCAGAGCCTGAGCCGAAAGACTAGTGAAGGTATAGGAGGTTTTGGGTTATACGGAAGGGGCGGAGCTCAGAAGGAACTCCGCCCCCTGTGAAGCCACGGTCTCGCTGAGGTTTAGAGCCAGTTGACGCGCTCGGCGGGCCGAATATAAATCGGCTCCTCCACCTGAATCCGCGCCACTTCCTTGCCCGACTTATTGAACCCCAGCACCGTATCGTTGTACATCTCAAACCGTTTCCCGTGAATCTGGGTCTCAAAGACCTTCGGCCCCGGAATCACATCGTACCGG